>JAIRUY010000026.1 GCA_031254175.1 Treponema sp. | reverse complement strand
TATGCAGTCTCTCCAGTTGACACTGTCCCGAATGAGCATATCAAGAGTTCCGGCGCCGACACCGCTTGTATTCCGCAGTTCCCATGCGCGGCTTCGGATTGTGCTGTAACTTTCAGCATAAACATCGTTCAGCCCCGAAGAAAAAGCGATGTCAAATGCGCCGGCTGCTTCGGAAAAACGATTTAAGGCGGCAAGAACACTTCCTCTTTCAATGTGTAGTTCTCCAACGCCTGAAGAAAGAGCCAATTCTTTGTTAATGTTTTCCAGCCTTTTTGCCGGATCTCCTTCAAGACGGATACCCAAAACAATAGAAGGTATATTCCCCGGAGAAGCGGCAATTGACTGGCGGTACAGACGCTGGGCTTCCGAGTATTTTCCTTCCAGGATGGCAAGCCGGCCTGACCATGCGGTAAGTTTGGCGGAATAATCGGCATCCGATGACGCTTCACGCTCCATATCGGAAATTGTCTGCCGCACCAGAGACATCTCGTTTTGTCTTGCGCGGGCTTCTGACCCTCCGGCGGCCTCCAGCGGAACGATCATCGATTCAACCTTTGTCAGATTTTTTTCCATCTGTTCGCTTTGGCGATCAATTACAATATCGTTTTTCATGGTCATACATGCAGAAAACAGCGCCGATGCCATCAAGAAAAAAAGTATGTTCTTTTTCATAAAAACTCCTTATTTAAACTGCCAGCGATAAAGCCGCTGATCCATGCCAATGCCGAAGACTTCGGCCTTTTTACTGCCTCCGAACGAGGTTTGCGCATCAACAAAAAACGGTCTCCCCCATACGGGCAGAGGGAAACCTTCCAGAGAACGAAAATGGCGGGTATAGGCATACAGCGCATTGCCGTCTCCGGTAACAAAAACTTCCGGAACGCCGTCTCCGTCACAGTCAAAAACCGTAATATATCCCTCTTCCTTCACAGAAAACCCCGGGATGTTCTGAGACAGGATTTCGCCTTCAAGACTAACACGAAAGAGGGTTCCTTCCGATGAAATGAGCCAGAGGTATTCTCCGTCAAAAACCGGCTGCAGATAGAATATGCCGTCAAGACTGAGGGGAAACGGCGAAACAAGACCGGCATTTTCATCATAAATTACAAGTTCTCCGTCCTGGCATACAAACGCGGCACGCAGACTGTTGTTATGCGCAAATAGTAAAGGCGAACCAAAGCCGATTCCGGCACTAAAGCTGAAATCATCCTTTACGGGAGATGCCGGCGCAGGCCAGTTTGGAAGCGCCTTTCCGTCTGCCTGCCTGCCGCCTGCCGGAGACCGCGGGGAGTTTGCCTGTATTTCAAGAAGCCAGATTTCACCAAAAAAACTCTTTGGGTAAACGGCTGCATAATTGCGCGTAACGTTCCTTGATGACAAGGCAAGGAAAGAAGGCGGCGAGCGGACAGCAGCGGCAAAGGAAGTTTCCAGAACGCCAAGATTTCCGTTTTCGTCAACGGTATGGATTTTTCCGCCTTCGTCACAAAGGTAGAGTTTGCCGTCAAACACATACGGAGCGGAAGAAAGTCTTAAGCCCGTAAGCACCGGAAATCCGCGTGACGGCTCCATATTACCATTTACAAGCGTTACACGCCCACGGTCGCTGACGACCCATGCGTTTACGGCGGGCTTTCTTCCGTCTCTGTCTGCCGGAACAACCCATTGAGCGGCTTGGCCGGAAAATGTATGGACGGTATTATCCGCAGGATCAATTGAAACAGCGTAACCATCAGAGACAAGGAAGATACGGCTGTTTACTCCCGTGCCGGATCCAAAAACCTGATTTGACTGTTTGATTCCCAAAGCAAGCGGATAACCGCTGACAAGCGTTACGCCGTTACCGGATCCGGGAACCAGAGAAAGGGAAAGATCCAAAAGCCCTCTGTCAAAACCCATACGGACAAGACCTTGCCTGTAAAGAGACAAAAATCCGCTGAGGACGGTATTGTTTCGCAGGAAAAACGGCATTGAAAGATCAAGTGAATAATAAAGACTGAAGGCGCTTGAAGCAGGTTTTCCACCGGCAATATCACGCCAGGCTTCAGTGCGGGCCAGCACATCATTTCTCTGCATTGCGCGTAATGCAGAAAGCAGAGCGTCCGCCGATTCGCTTGCAAAAAGGAAGTCTTTGTAAATAATGTAATATGGGGAAGGCAGATAAATATTCCACCGCCGCAAAAGGGACTGTAAAAAATCGGGGACTTCGATTCGCGGGATCCTCATGCCATCAAGATTCAGCCTGATATCTTCGTTAAGAACAATGGATCTAAACGCGCGGTCAAAAACCTCCTGCCGCTTGCGCTCATCAGAAATTTGAATCGCGTAGACCGGATGAGGACGGCCTTCTATTCCAAAAACCGCAAATTCTTTTCCCGACCATGAAAAAAGAAGATCGTTAAGCGTCAATCTGAGAAACGAACGCGAAGCGTTTTCCGCTGTTCTAAGGGTTTCTTCCAGAGCAGGAGAATAAACAAGAGCCGCCTGATAAAGTTCATCCAGAGTTCCGGCAGAAAGAATTGTCGCGTACTGCGCGGAAGCGGGAAGCAATTCTGTCATGTCGGACACCTGTGAACGCTGTTCGATAAAACGGTTCAATGCAGGGCGGCTGGATGCCAACGGAGCGGCAAGGCGCAATTCAAGTTTTTTTGATTGTATTGAAAGCCCTGCCTCTGCCATTGAATCAAATTTAATTGTATCAAGAATTGCGGCAATACCCGGATCCTGATTTGCCAAAAGAGCGTTAATAAATTCGGGAGAAAGTAAAAGAGCCGCGTCATACCCGGAAGGGTCTATGGCGTTAAACGCCTGCGCTGAACCTGCTGTTGTATTACGGGATTCAAAAACAGACGAGCTGCTGGTGATGAAAAGCAGATTGCGGTACGGGCCGATGAACAAGGTCATATTATCCAGCCGGTATTCAAAGCGGGAATTTTTTCCGGCCTGAACATAGTACAGATCAGGAATATTTACAAAGCCGGAAACAGCAGGAAGGATTCGAAGCAGCGGTGAAAAAAAACCCATGTCCCAGGCGGCTGTAATTGTCTCTTTTCCGGTTTCTGAGGGCAGCAATGCAAATTCTATTTTTCCGCGTGCGGCAATGCGAAACAAACGGTTTTTAAGAAACGGGTTTTCTTTCAGCATATTAAACGCAGAAGTCATTTGGGCAAGTTCCGGAACGGCGGATATTTCCTGCAGTGTTTCGTGAGTCAAAAGCCCGTCAATTAAACGCGCCGAGTTGGAAACTGTTACGCGCAAAGATGCGTTTTCAGGAATTACCGAACCTGCATCTACTCTGCCAATCAGGGAAAATGCAGTCCAGACAAGGAAGATAAACGCGAGGATACAAACAGGTATCAATATGCATTTTAAGAGCCGTTTGGATTTTTTTTCTTTTTTCTTCACTTTTTCTTCCATAGGTAAAGATGATAAACCATTAAAATAAAAAAATCAGGGGATATCGGAAATCACCCGGGCGCGGAAACAGTATCAACACTGTCAGGTTCAGGTTGATCGTATGAAGTCTTGGCAAAAACAAGCGCCTGAAGAATACCAAGGATATAATCCTGCTGATCTTCGTTGAGTAAAGAGAAGTCATTGCAAACTTTTTTAAGTTTTTCTTCCTGAAGCATTTTACTCCTCCAAGCATTACTCTATTTGTGAGTATTTTATAATATTTTGTGAGAACTGTAAACAGATTTCCTAATATATTACATTATTTTCCATAACGTTTGACGCTGCACTTCATAAAAAATTTAAATTTCAAACATTGTGCAGAGGCTGTTATTATAATATGATATTTATATGACGATTAGCAAACGCATAAGACATTTAAGACAATCCCTTAATATGTCGCAGGCTGAATTTGCGAAAGGCATCTATATAAGCAATGGATATATTGCGGAACTTGAATGTGAACACAGAAGAGTAAACGACAGAATCATACATTTGATTTCACTTACGTTCGGCGTCAATGAAAAATGGCTGAAAACAGGCGAAGGCGAAATGTTCTTTAATACACCGGGAGAAAAATTGCAGCGTATGGCAAGCCTGTTCAGCGAGCTTCCGCCCAGATTTCAGGATTATGCGATGCAGCAAATTGAACAGCTTTTAAAAATTACAGCCCAAAAAGAAACATGATTCCACTGTATAAACTTGAAAAACTGCCCCGCTCTCAAAAACTGCGGAAAATAGCAAAAATTTTTTCTATGGCGGAAAACAGGCTCCGTTTCGCTGTTCAAAAAAGTTCAGGGGTTTTTACTGACAGCGAACTTGTTTTTTTTGCCGACTCCGCAAAATTGCTTGCGCAAGACGCAAAGTTTCAGGCGCAGGCGCACGAAGTATTCAGGGAATCAGCCGGGGTTTTTAGCAGCGCGATTCACTGCGAAAACACAGCAACTCTGGAGCGGGCTCTTAATAACGTAAAACATCTTCTGCTTTCGGCAACAGGCAGAGAGCCGGCTGATTGGGATTTTACAGACAAAGACGGGAAACTTGATCTGTCAAGACGGCAAATATTTGAAGGCATGCAGGTTTATTTCGAAGACATCCGTTCTCCCTTTAATGTAGGCGCAATGTTCCGTACTGCGGAAAGTTTTGGGGTTGAAAAAATAATTCTGTCTCCTTTCTGCGCCGATCCGCATCACCGGCGCGCCGAACGAACGGCAATGGGTTGCATTGATATTGTGCCATGGGAACGGCAGAATTTGTTTGCGTCAGAAGAAACGAACCTGTTTCCGTTTCCGGTTTTCGCCCTGGAAACCGGAGGAACTCCCATTGGCGAGTTTCCCTTTCCGCGTAACGGGTTATTAATAACCGGTTCCGAAGAATTGGGAGTTAGCCCCCGCGCTCTTGC
>JAIRUY010000025.1 GCA_031254175.1 Treponema sp. | reverse complement strand
AAAAATGGATATCTTCCGCGGAGCCGTAGAGTATTTTTCCTAATGTTTAAAGTGCCTTGTGCCTGTAAACACCATTGCCATACCGTATTTGTCACAGGCTTCGATTGACAGCCTGTCATTCACTGAACCTCCGGGCTGGATAATCGCCTTTATTCCCGCTTTTGCCGCTTCTTCTACAACATCGGCGAACGGGAAAAACGCATCGGAGGCAAGCACTCTTGCAGGCAGACTGTCGCTCCAGGGACTGCCTCCTGTATCGGGAGTTTCTTCAGAGGCAATTTTCATGGCAGCGGCGCTTCTTTCAAGCGCGTGTTTTGCAGCCCAGATACGGTTTACCTGCCCGCCGCCTATGCCTGATGAAGCCTGTTCTTTTATAACCATGATTGCGTTTGATTTTACAAATGTAACCGCCCTCATTCCAAAAATCATGTCGGGTATATCCCGCTGTTCAGGATGAGTCTTTGTTACTACTTCCCACTTTTCAAGAAGTCTTTTGTCGCTTTGCTGAATCAAAAGACCGCCGTCAACAGCGGTATATTCGTATGATTCAACAGGCGCCTTTTTCATTTTTATAATACGCAGATTTTTTTTCCTTTTCAGTATCTCAAGCGCTTCAATGTCAAAATCAGGAGCGGCAATAATTTCAAAAAACAGCCCTTCCAGTCTGACTGCCGTGGCCGTATTAACCTTTGCGTTACACGCAATTATTCCGCCGAATATCGATACAGGATCGCATGCAAAAACTTTTTCATAAGCCTCATGCATTGTGTCCCCAAGCGCAATTCCGCAGGGAGTGTTGTGTTTTACCGCCACACAGCAAATTTTTATACCCGCTGCCGCCTTTGGAACAAAACATTTAATTTCATCTTCTCCTGCAGGCTGTTTTTCTTCACATGCAAGCCCAAAAGCGCAAGCCGCCTTCCATGCAATATCCAAATCCCTGATGTTGTTAAACCCAAGTTCCTTGCCATGAAGCTGCTCCATGCTGCCCGAAACGCCTGAATTGTCTGTATTAACATACAAAGCAGCGGACTGGTGGGCATTTTCACCATAACGCATGGTTTGCGCCTTTTTTAGGGAAAGTGAAAGGAAATGCGGATATTCTTCATCAAGAAGAAAGCGCGAAATTGCGGCATCGTAAGCGGCTGTCAGGTTAAAAACCTTGCCAGCAAGCCGTTTTTTGAATTCAAGCGGAACATCGTTTTTTTTCAAAGTTTTTATGGTTTCGTTATAATCAGCAGGGTCGGTAAGGACAATAACATCGCGGAAGTTTTTTGCCGCCGAGCGCAGCATGGACGGGCCGCCGATATCGATAAATTCAATTGTTTCTTCCGTGGAAAGCCCAGCCTGCACCTTCTCAAAAAAGGGATAGAGATTTACGCACACAAGATCGATTGTTGAAAGGTTTAAGTTTTTGAGAGTGTCAACATGGTTTTTTATGTCACGGCGCGCAAGTATACCGGCATGAATTGCCGGATGAAGTGTTTTTACCCGTCCGTCAAGACATTCAGGAAAACCTGTAATTGCGGAAACATCGGTAACTGGAACATTATTTTCCTGTAAAAATTTGGCAGTTCCTCCGGTTGAAATAATTTCCCATCCGGCATCGTTTAAAAAAGAAGCCAATTCGAGGATTCCGTCTTTAACAAATACACTGACAAGAGCTCTTTTTTTCATTATCGATACCCGCCTGATTTTTTTATAATTCTATCCTTTTGTATTTTTTTTTACCAGTGTTCTGTAATATTCCCGGGTGTATTTTGAGATTAAAACTTTCTTCATCAAGGTATTTTTCGTGAAGGCTTAATAATTATCATTATTATTGTAATCTATACAATTTTTCAGAGAGGAGATAATTATGAAAATTAAAACAAAGCTAAGTTTTATTGTGATTGCCATCATGGCAGTGGTGATATCCTCTATTTCTGTAATATTGCTGAATCAGGCTTCAAAAACAAGTATCGATTTAAGTCTTGAAAGCATCAGAAATCTAACCGGACAGCAGACTGAATATTGGAAGGGACAGGAAGACGCAAATATTCGCATGCTTCATATTTTGGCAAATGTTATGTCAGATTATGAAGATCTTCCCGCGGAAACAAGACGGGAACGTTTTGAGAGTATCCTGAAAAGCACCATAACTTCCGAAGCGAAATTGGCAGATATTTATACAATCTGGAAGCCGAATGCCATTGACGGCATGGACAATACATTAGGACAGTTTGCAACTGCCTACACAAGAGAAAGCGGCGAAATAACAAAAATAACCAGCACAGATATTAAAGAGACTCTTGTCTATCTTGACGGCTCCAATTCAGGCAGAGACAGGGTTGAACTTCCTTTTTCAAGAATCATAAACGGTAAAGAGAAATATTTTTTTAGAATGATGGTTCCAATTATTAACCCCCGAACGCAGGAAGCGGTAGGAGGCGTAGGCTGTGTCCTTTCCGTTGATATAATGCAGCCTATACTGGATGATGTTGTAAACGCAAATGAAGAAATTGTAATAATGGTAGTTTACGCGAATAATGGATTTATTTTTAGCCATGTTTTCCCCGAGCGTGTCGGCAGTATGCTGGCAGATGTTGATATTGAATACGGCGAAAGCCAAAAGGATGCGTTTCTTGCTGTTAAAAACGGAGTCTCATTTGAAGGCAAAACCTATGATCCTACATTCAGAACAGATTTAGAATTGATTATGCGCTCTTTTAAAATAGGCAATTCGGATATGACATGGTCGATTTTGATCGGAATTGCCGACTCTTATATATTAAAAGAGGTAAAGGCCATAACCAGATTTACTGTTGTTCTGATAATAATTTCCATAATTATAACCGCCGCCGTTATTTTCTTTACACTCGGCTCTTTTATAAAACCCATAATCAGAATAACAGAAACACTAAAGGATATTTCAGAAGGCGAAGGAGATTTAACCAGAAGTATTCCTACAACAAACAGTAAAGATGAGATAAATGAAATGGCAGGTTTCTTTAACAAAACTTTTGAAAAAATTAAAAATCTTATCATACTTATCAAGTCCGAGACTACAACTCTTTCTGATACAGGCAATGAATTGTCAGCTAACATGGAAGAAACCGCATCGGCTGTAAATGAAATTACCGCAAATATTCAGAATATCAATGAACAGGTAATAAAACAAAATACTTCTGTAAACGAAACCAACGGCGTTATGGGACACATCACGGAAAGTATTAATAAATTGAATGATTATGTTGAAAGCCAATCGGTCAGCGTGTCACAGTCATCATCAGCCATTGAGCAAATGCTTGCCAACATCAAATCTGTTACAAGTACTCTTGTAAAAAATACAGGAAACGTAAAAGCGCTTTCGTCCAACTCAGAGGTTGGCCGCGTTGATCTGGAAACGACTGTTTCAGATTTTCAGGAAATAGAGCATCAGTCAGAAGGGCTTATGGAAATAAATTCGGTAATGGAAAACATAGCCAGCCAGACAAATCTGCTTTCTATGAATGCGGCGATAGAAGCCGCTCATGCAGGGGAAGCCGGCAGGGGTTTTGCCGTAGTTGCCGACGAAATTCGCAAGCTGGCGGAAAGTTCAGGCGAACAGTCAAAAACCATCAGCGTCGTTTTAAAAAAAATGAAGGAAGCAATAAAAAAAATATCAGAATCAACAGTAAATGTGCTTACCAAATTTGAGGCAATTGATTCCGGCGTAAAGACAGTATCTGATCAGGAAAATGAAATCCGCGGCGCAATGGAAGAGCAGAATGAAGGAAGCAAACAAATACTTGAAGCTGTCAGCCGGCTCAACAAAATAACCGGGCAGGTAAAAACAACCTCTTTAGAAATGTTTGACAGCAGCAATAATGTTATTCATGAAAGCAGCAATCTTGAAAAAATAACCCATGAACTCTCCAACGGAATGAATGAAATGGCAATTGGCGCGAATCAGATCAATATTGCCGTAAATATGGCAAAAGATATCAGTCAAAAAAACAGGGAAAATATCAGCCTCCTTGTTAAGGAAGTTTCCCGGTTTAAAGTTGAATAGAGTTTTTAGGAAACAGTTATCCGGCTGCGCCGGATAACTGGGAGTTTTGCTGTGTAAAACTCCACAACTGTATGAAGTTTACGTAGACGATGTCTCCAGTCTTTTTATTTGCAGTTGCTCTAAAACGATTGGGATTTCTGCTGCTAAAAAAGCAATATCGTTAACAAAACCACCTTTTCTGATTTCTGTAAGGGTAACATTGCAATAAGAATCTCTTTTAGCTTCATACATCTTTTTATCAACTGGATATTTGGCAATAGTATCTGTTCCAGTCAAAAAATTAGTAAACCAATGAAATGTATCTAATGAAAGCTCAAGCGTACCAGGGCGACCAATACTTCCTGAAGAAGAGAGTAGAATATTTCCTTCTTCCCGAAGTTTTATGTTCATCTGCTGTTCTCGTTCTTCCCATGTAATACCGCCTGCAGGCCGCCAATTTGCAGACTCTTCCAGTGTTAATTTTTCACACCTTTGATCAATAGCCATGTGCCTTTCATGTTCTTCTTGTTCAGGGGATAAACCAATATCCCTTATTACTTGCACCATAGTATATTCGCCTCTCCTCTGGCGTTGCTTCTCTAGCTGTTATTATACGGATTTTTTCACTATGCTCTCCCTGCTCCGTATAAACCACAAGCAAAACTTCTTT
>JAIRUY010000232.1 GCA_031254175.1 Treponema sp. | reverse complement strand
CACAATCCGTTTGTTGATTAGTATGTATTATTATTGAGTGTAACGCAAGAGAACGGCGAGCAATTGGCAGCGGTTACTTTTTAACGTCAAGTCTTTCTTAACAAATCCACGGGCTTTAGTTTTCCGGCACGCAGGGCAGGAATCCATGAAGAAATGACAGAACAGATAATGGCAAAAATTCCTATCAATATTACTGATGTCCAATCTATTATAATGGGGATGGTTTCAAGGTAAAAGCCGGGGTCAAGTATCCTCACTTCTCCTCCGCTGAATAAACCGGAGAAAAAACTTAAAGATTTTTCCAGAGAACGTATCAGAAAATTTATATTGCTGCCAATCAGCAGCCCTGTAAAGATACCAATTACAGAGCCAACCAAACCTGTAAGAAAACTGCCCCAGATAAAAACTTCTGTAACGCCTTTTATGCCCGCGCCTGAGACTTTTAAGACGGCAATGTCTTTCTGGCGTTCAAGAACAAGCATACTCGTAGCCGAAGAAACATTTACAGCCGCGACAACTACAATCAAAGCCATAATAAACAGCAAAAGCTGCCTTGTCGATTCATAAGAACTGTACTGGGAACGCAGCATATCTTTCCATGTATATACACTGTATCCAATTCCCAAAGTTGAAAATAACTCCCAGGAAGTATCATCTGCTTTCCGGTACGGATCATCAATCTTTACAATAAAACTTGACGGGGATTGTTCAGAAGAAAGAATACGCTTTCCGCCTTCCCGGCTTATGATACACCACAAGGCATCCAGTTCATTGTAACCGCAGGAAATTATACCTCTTACTGTAAAGGAAGCTGAGCGGGGGATCATGCGGCCGTTATCATCAGTTCTCACAGTCATCAGCCGCACCGTATCTCCTGTCTGTACGCCAATGTCAGAGGCCAAAGTTTCTCCCAACACGACATCGCGGTCTGTATCAGGTTTTTGCACTCCGTCAATAATTCTTAGAAATTGCGCGCTTGACGGATCTGTCCAAAACGAAGATTCTATTGAACGGACTGTAACTCCGGTTCTTCCGGTTTTTCCGGCGATTATTCCCATTCCCCTCTGTTCAGGCCATACCCCTCTTATTCCGTCAAGTTCCAGAATTTTTTCTATCACAGTTTCTTCATTCCCTGTTCCTGAATAATCGTGGATCTGCAAATGCCCGGTTCCCAATTCAATATAACGATCTGTGATTCCTCTTATCATTCCATCCGCAACTATCAGTGTTACAATAATCGGAACAAGACTGACAGCAATCCCTGCGGCAGCGCCTCTTAGATAACGTCCTCCTTCATGAGCCCGTCCCCACAGATATCTTATCGCAATAAAAAAAGAAGCGTTTTTTTTCAAGATCAACCGGCCTCCGGCAGTAATTGTCCGTTTTCAAGGAAAAACCGTTTTGAAGCCCTTGCCGCCACTTTTTTGTCATGTGTAACAACAATCAGGGTCTTTCCTCTTTTTTGTGCGCTTTCAAAAAGAAGCTGCGCTACAATTTCACTATTTTGAGGATCCAAATTTCCGGTCGGCTCATCGGCAAAAATTACTGCCGGATCGTTTACCATTGAACGCGCCACAGCCACACGCTGGCGCTCCCCTCCCGAAAGCTGCGAAGGAAAATGCCCGCAGCGGTCTTCCAGCCTGACATCCGCCAAGAGCGACCTTGCCGTTTCAATTGCGTGTTTTTTCTTTATACCGGCGATAAAAGCCGGAAGCATAATGTTTTCAAGAGCCGTAAAATCTTTAAGCAAATAGTGGAATTGAAAAACAAACCCAGTACTCTTTGAACGGTACGCGGATAATTCTTTTTCGGAAAGGGAAGTAATATTATTTTCGCCGATATAAACGTTTCCTTCATCGCAGCGATCAAGGCCTCCGAAAATATTGAGGAGGGTGCTTTTTCCGCTTCCGCTCCGGCCGCTGATCACCACTGACGTTCCTTCTTCAATTTCAAGGTTTATGCCTTTTAAGATATGAAGCGTTTCCGCGCCGGAAATATAATTCTTGACAATGTTTTTTGCCCTGAGCAGGATTTTTCTTTCAGTTATATCACTCATAACGCAGCACCTCCGCCGGCTCTATTTTTATTATTTTTTGCGAGGCAAACCATGCCGCTGCAAGAGCAGAGAAAAAACCAAACATAAAAATTATTAAAACTTCAACGGGCAGAATTCTGGACGGTATTTCTTTTATGTAAAAAACAGCCGGAGAAAAAATAGAAAAATTGCCCTGCGCCCCGGCTCCAAAAAGAGCGGCAATCATATTCATTACGCCAATTATTCCGTTTACAATATTTTCTACCAATTCAAAAAATTTCTGTATGTTGGCCGCGATAATCAATCCCGGCACAAGCCCGATGGACGCTCCTGTAAAACCAATAATCGCTCCGTCAAGAACAAACACAAACCGGACAGCCTTTTTTGTTCCGCCGACAGCGCGGAGAAGCCCGATTTCTTCCCGGCGCTGCAAAACAGACCTTCTCTGCGCCTGAAAAATATTAAGTCCGACAACTATGAAAATAAGCCCGACAAGGATAAACATAAAGAGTTTTTCTGTCCTAAGCGCTCCGAAAAATGAGCGGTTATAATCCCGCCAGCTTGTTATTTTTACATCTTCAAAACCTGATGCTTGCAGCATTTTACCAATCTGCTCCACAGCCGCTCTGTCATGAAAACGATTTGTAAGTTTAATTCCGATTTTTGCTTCGCTTTCATTAACAAAAAATACCGGGTTTTCAATATTTATTATTGCCCAGCTGTAATCATATTCATAATAGCCGGTTCTGAAAATTCCTGAAATAACAAAAGTTTCAAGGCCGGAGCTTTCATCTTCCGCCGATAAAATCCCGGCGATTGAAAATAACGATATTTCGTCTCCCAAGCCAAGACCCATTCTTCTGGCAAGTTCGGTTCCCAAAAGAATATTTTTTTTATCTTCGATATCAAAAAAACCTTCTTCAAAATCAAGCCTGCTTTCCATTTTTTTATCAAAAGAAAGGGTATTTTCCTGCATTCCCCTGACAAACACAGCCTGCTGCCCCTGTCTTCTTCCCCTTGAAAGCGCCTGAAATTCTCTGAAAGGAACAACTGCCTGTATCCCCAACGATAGTTTCGAAGGCGCTGCAAGCACGATCTCCTTAAGTTCTTCCGTTTTTTCATCTGAAAAAGATTCCAGACGCAGATGAAATGAAGAAATCTCCAGAATGCTTTCTATAAAGCCAAGCTGAAATCCGTTCATTACCGCGATAATGACTATTAACGCAAGAACGCCGGTCGCAATTCCAAGCACTGCCAAAACAGGCGAGCTGCTTCGGCCTTTAAATATATACCGTGACGCGACAAAAAAAACCCACGCAAACACCGCTGAAAGCGGTGTTTTAACAGCAGGAAGGCGTGATTTTTTCAACGGTTATTTATCCTTGTTTCAGAAATTTTTCTGCCGTTTTCCCAAACGGCGCGCAATACAGCGACATTATTAAAATAAAGTTCTTCTATATCTCTTGTTCCTTCGGTATGAACAACCCGCTCCAGCGCTCCGTTTTTATAATTTCTCTCCAGTATCCTTTCCCTGTCGGCATTATATTCAAATTCCGCCAAATATTCATTGCCGCCTTCAGTTTTCATCGTGGAAACAATCCTGTCATTTGACCATGTATTTTTAATTTCCCAAATGATGTTTCCTTCTTCATCATAAAGCGTTTGGCTTAAAATCCTGCTTCGCGCATCGGTAGAAAAAACAAGTCTGTCATCTTTGCTGATTAAAGCATCACCGAAGAATTCGGGATATACATTGGTTTTTTCACCAATTAAATTACCCGGCAGCAGCGCATCCGCTATGTGTCTCGGGAAATAAAACAACAACGCGTTATCCGCAAGGGAGATATGTCTTTCTGTATGGAATACACGCTCCACAGAACGTAAAAACAAAGAACGGTTGTAACGCAAATAATCCGTGTAAGAGTCTTTGTACTCTTCTTCATTGTTATCCCATTCCTGCACAGCGGCGCTAATCAAAACACTGTTATTGTAGATATTGTTTATTCTGGTAATTTCTCCATTGTTAAAAAACCGGTACTCCGACATTAACAGGGAACTCTCATTATAAATTTCAATGAATCCATTTCTTTGATTTTTTTTATCATTTTCCGGATTTTCATTTTCAGACAGTTCAAGAAAAACGGCGGCTAGTCTTGTTTTGTCGTTTGTTTCCCTGAATATCCACTGGGTACGTATCAACTCTCCTTTTTCAAAAAGCATGCGGGTTTCAATAATATATTCATTATCATAATACGGCAAAAGAAAATCAGGAAGTTCATTTCTCTGTATAAAATCTACAGCCAGAGCATAATCACCATACATTGCCGCAAGCATTGAAGACATTTCTTCAATTGCCATGCCTCCCTTGTTTGAGCGAAACCAGCGCGCTCTCTGCTGTCTGACTGATAATTCCCCCGCCTGTCTGTCAAATGAAAAAGGCGATTCCTGCGTCATTGCAATCAATCCGGCGAAAAAGAGTAAAACAATAACAGCAATCCGGATAATTTTTTTATTCAATTCCGGTGAACTCCAGAACGAATTTATGAGGATTAAATATTTCTATGTCCGTGTATTTCTCTCCTGTGCATACATACACAACAGGCAGTTTTAAATCTGAAGCCAAAGAGAAAACTACTCCGCCTTTGGCGGTTGAATCGTATTTTGTAAGAATGACTCCGTCAAGCATAACAGCATCATGAAAGATTTCAGCCTGCGCGAACGCGTTTCTTCCCGTAGTTGCGTCCAGCACAAG
Source organism: Treponema sp. (assembly GCA_031254175.1). GTDB lineage: Bacteria > Spirochaetota > Spirochaetia > Treponematales > Breznakiellaceae > WQXQ01. The sequence goes on along the minus strand of JAIRUY010000232.1, from coordinate 2,871 downwards.
GTATTTCAGATAACGGAAATTTTTTGCTTCGGCAGGAAAACCCGTCTTCGACTCAACCACCCTGTCTATTTTCCGCAATTCTTCTACCAGCGCTGATTTTGTGTGCATTCTTCCGGCAGTATCCGCGATGACTACATCAGCGCCGCCTGACATGGCTGCTTCCAGCGCGTCATACACTACCGCCGCCGGATCCCCTCCCTGTTTGTGGGCTATTACGCGCATATTGAGTTTTTCGCCGTGAATTTTCAGCTGATCAATTGCCGCCGCCCTGAATGTATCCGCGGCTGCGAGAATTGTTTTCTTATTGTATTTTTCACTGAAAAGAAAACTTAGTTTCGCGGCAGTGGTAGTTTTGCCTACGCCGTTAACACCCAAAAGAAGGATTGCAGAAAGCTTAGTGTCAACAAGCGGGTTAACGGGCGGCGGCGCTTTAAGCAACTCTTCTTCAAGCAATTCGGCAAGTCTTTGCGGCAAAAGAGCGGTATCTTCTTTTTTACAACGTTCCCTTAAAAGGTCTGTCAGTTTTACAGCCTGCGCTGCGCCAAAATCACCTTCGATCAATAAATCGCAAAGGTCTTCCATCAATTCATCAGACAGAGCTGCTTTTTTTGAAAAAAAGTTTTTTAGTTTCTCTCCAAACTTCATCAATTACTGCCTGATCTGAAAATGGGCGTAGAACCTCTGTCGGCAGTGTAAAGATATCTGCTTAAAAAGAATATATCGAATGCCGCGGCAACACCTGCGGCTATCACGGTTCCCATGCTGACATAATAAAATCTCATACTATTATCATAAAATTTTTGGTCATACGAACCTGTATTATTATAAAAATAATTGATTGCCGAGCTTGAATTTATATATGTCTGGTATGATATCCACGCGGCAATGCCTGTAATCCATGTTGCGCCCCATGCCCAGTAATACATACGCCGTTCCTTGTCCACCTGTCCCTTTGGCGGCGGCAGCGATGCGCGCAGAAAAAGAGAGCTGGAAAAATCAACACTGTCAGGCGTTGGAAAAACAATTGTGCTTCTTTCAGAATTGGGAGTTTTCAATTCAAAATATTCCATCTGATTCAAGGGCATACGCAGTGTTAAAGGGGACTCGCCTACATACAACGCGCCGTGGTAGATGCTCCCTGCTGAAGAACCTGTGATATCAATATTTCCAAACCTGATTGGCAAAAGGTTTATTCCGATTTCCGCGTGTTCTCCCGTGAAAAGTTCTGTTTCAAAAGTGAGGCTTTCATGATCGGGAGCAGATGCGGTTATAGTAATGGGCCCCGGCGGATATTCCAAAACAGAAGAATCTCCCCTGCTCGCAAAGGATCTGTTTATAAGCACCAAAGTATCTTCGGGGTCTGTTCTTACAATAAAAGTCGCGCTCTCGCTGCCGGATAACGTGACAATCAGTCTGCGTGAAATTTCTTCCATAGCGCTTTCGATATCGTTATGAGAAAAGACGATACTGTCTTCCCAGACAAATGACTGGGTGTAAACTGTGTACAGTCTGACAGAAACAAGATATCTTTCATGAAAATCGATGATAGAACCTGTCAGCAGCGCGTCAGCTTTCTGATCAAGGCAAAATCTGTACTCATTGCCGGTTTCCGGCGCGGCAGGAAATACTAATTCCCGTGAATCTTTTGTCAGGCCAAAAATCGGCTCTTTATTTATAACCGGTTTATTTTCTTCAACTTCTTCAAGAGCCGCAATTAATTTTTCAATTTCTGCGTCAATTTTTTCAATGTTGCGCCTGTATCTCCATTCCGGATCACCGCGATAAACAAGGAGAGAACGTTCATTCTGTTTGTCGGCAATGGCTTTTGCCGCATTGGAACGGGCGCGGGCCCAGGCAGTCTCTTCATAAAAGGCATATTCCGGAGATACACGTGTCCTGAAATTAATTGTGTCGAGGCTTTCGGCAAGTTTTCGCATAATTACACTAGCGACAGCTAATTTGCTTTCAGAAAGCGATGCCGTATCAAAATCGGCAATACAGAGAATCCATTCATTTTTTTGTGTTTCAGTTTTTGTTTCTTCTGTCTTCCCCATCGCAAAGAGCGGAGAGCAAAACAGGAAAAATAAAAATAACAGAAGCCAATGTTTACTTTTCAACAATACCCTCTCAAACTGCTTCGCCGGCAGCGCCCTGCCGCCAGGAGAACCGCAGATACTCTTCGATAAATGGATCGATATCTCCGTCCATTACAGCCTGAATGTTCCCTTTTTCAACCTTTGTCCTGTAATCTTTTACCATCGTATACGGCTGAAACACATAAGACCTTATCTGGTTACCCCAGGAAATATCTTTCTTCTCCTGTGAAAACTTCGCGTTTTCTTTTTCCTTTTCCTGACGGTAGTGTTCATAAAGCCTTGCCTTTAATATGCTCATTGCGGTCGCGCGGTTTTTTATCTGGCTGCGTTCGCTCTGGCATGCAACAACGATACCTGTAGGCAGATGGGTAAAACGCACAGCGCTGTCTGTTTTGTTTACATGCTGCCCTCCCGCGCCGCCGGAGCGGTATGTGTCTACGCGCAAATCTTCAGGCTTTATATCTACTTCGATTGTATCATCAATGACCGGAAAAACATAAACTGAAGCGAATGAAGTGTGCCTTCTTGCGTTGGAATCAAACGGGCTGATCCTGACAAGACGGTGCACGCCAGATTCGCCTTTTAAGTACCCGTAGGCAAATGAGCCTTCTATGAGGCATGTCGCAGACTTAATCCCCCCTTCGGCTTCCTGGCAATCAACTTCTTCGGCAGAAAAGCCTTTTTGTTCCGCCCAGCGCAGATACATCCGATAAAGCATCTGCGACCAGTCGCAGGCTTCGGTTCCGCCGGCTCCGGAATGAACGGTAAGAAAACA
>JAIRUY010000221.1 GCA_031254175.1 Treponema sp. | reverse complement strand
GCGAATTCCATTTTTACTATTGGGTTAAAGCCCTTGGTATATTTAACCGGAATACCGGCTCTCCTGTAGGCAGAAGAAAAAATTTCGATAAGGCTCAAATGGCCATGAAAAACAGCGCTCTCTGTTTTGCTGAAACTGAATAAAAGCCTGTAGATTTCTGGATCACTGTTAACAGCAGCCTTATTGTCGTTAACCGATTGTTGATTGTGATTAACGGCAGTTTGATGATTAGGCGGCAAATAAACTTCATTTTTTTTGATTTTTATATTCTTGCCGCAAACACCGCATTTGCCGCATTTTTCATTGCATGAAGCTGTTTTTATGGATTTTTCAGATTTTTCAAATTCCTTGCATAAATATTCTTTTTTTATACAAGGATCAATTACATCCCAGGGAGACTTATTGTTTGCGGATAAAACAGAATTTACTAAAACATAATTAGTTTCAAGCAGCTCTGTCCATTTTTCCCTGTTAATAAACTCGTTCCAGGGATCAAGTCTGCTTCCGCCCAAAAAGGCTTGTTCACATAAGAGACCTGCATTTTCGTCTCCTCTGCTCAATAAGCCCTCTATTTTTGAAATCAAAGGGTCTGCAATGCTCACCTTATGCCCCAATGGTTTTAACTTTGAACGGATATATTCACATTTTTTTAAGGCTTTCCCGCTGTCTATCTGAGAAACACTTTGATAAGGAGTATGAGGCTTAGGGATAAAGATCCCTAAATTAATATTAAAGCGCATTCGTGATCTTCCGGCTATATTCATTATAAATTCAACAATTTCTTCTTCTTCACTTTTTCCGGAAAGGTCAGCTTCCGACGGCGGAAGCCCGACCATAAAATAAAACTTTGCGCTTTTCCAGCCCATTTTTTTTGCTTCTTCCAGAATATCAATAACTGAATCCCGCGTAACTTTTTTGTTTATAGAAACCTGCCAGGCATCCCTTGGAGTTTCTACCGCAAAAGTAAGGCCGCTTTTTCTTGTTACTGAAATTTTTTCCAGAAGCTCCAGTGAAAAACCAGATACTTTAAGAGAAGGCATTTGAAAGGAAACATACATGGAAGAAAATTGATTGTTTAGTTCTTCCAAAAGCTGTCCAACACCTGAATAATCACCCGAAGAAAGGGAAGAAAGGCTTATCTCCTGCCATCCGCCCATTGTTACCATGTCCTGCACTTGAGAAATAATATCTTCATGGTTTCTTTGACGCATTGGTCTATACCAGAAACCGGCATGGCAAAAACGACAGCCGTTTGGACAGCCCCGCATTATTTCTACAGTGCCGTGATGATGAGTTATCTTCATGCTTGGAATTGGATAAACGGCAGTCTGTGCTTTATCGGAAGAAAAGCCCGAATAAATCGCGCGCGACGCTTTTTCCTTTCCCTTAACCCAGACATTGCTGTGGGATGAAATTTTTTTCAGGAGAGCCGCCCTGCCCTGCCCGCTTTTTTTTAGTAAAGCCAATTCCTCTGCCAGATCAAAAAAGCCGGCTTCCGCTTCTCCAATCCAGAAAGCATCAATAAACGGGGAATACGGCAGAGGATTTGAGACCGCAGGGCCGCCTGCGATAATAAAAGGATGAGTTTCATTTCTTTTATCGCAGCGCAGGGGAATCCCGGAAACATCAAGCATTAAAAGTACGCCGTTTAATCCCAGTTCATACCCGATTGTAAACATCAGCATATCAAGGCAGGCAAGGCTAATCCCTGAATCAAGGCCGTATAAAGGTATATTATTTTCACGTAACAATATTTCAAAATCAGGAGCCGGAGCAAAAGCGCGATCGCATGATATATTTTCAATTTTGTTAAGACGGTTGTAGATAATGCGTAAGGCCTGATTTCCCATTCCAATTTCATAAAGGTCAGGAAAAGCAATCAGCGTGTGAAAAACATCTTCCTTTTTTTTTTGCTCATTGCGCTGAATGGTTACTTCGCCGCCTGTATAGCGGCCCGGTTTTTCAACTTTTAAAAGTAGATCTCCAAATTCCGATACGGGATCGACAAACTTCAGAGGTATCAACGATTGTACCTTCTTACATAAATACTTAAGACAAGCCCTATACCTGTCATTGCTGCAATGGCAGCCGAACCTCCGTATGACATAAATAAAAGCGGGATACCTGTTATTGGCATGATACCCATAGTCATGCCGACATTAATTATAAAATGAAAGCTAATCATGCCCGCAAGACCTGCGCAAATATATTTTGCGAAAGGATCAGAAGTAGTTTTCATTGTATAAAAGAGGCGCATGCATATTATTGTGAAAAGGGCAAATACCAAAAGCCCTCCGAGAAAACCTGTCTCTTCCGAATAAATTGAAAAAATAAAATCCGTACTCTGTTCGGGCAGATATCTGTAATGACTCTGGGTGCCCTTTAAAAACCCCCTTCCCGTAAGCCCTCCTGCGCCTATTGCTGTAATGGACTGGATTATATTCCAGCCCGCGCCGCGCGGATCTATATTGGGATCAATAAAAACTATAAGCCGCATTAACTGGTAATTTTTTAAAAAAATGCGGGCGACATATGAAACCCCAAGTGAAATAAGTAAGATTGCCTGCGAGTATATAATCCAGAAGAAATAATTTTTTTTAAATTTTAAAAAACCAAAAATTGCTATTCCGGAAATTAGAAGCAGAAAAAGGACTGTAAAAATAATTATTCCCGGATTTGTAAGAACAGCAATGAAAGGAATTGAACGCATTAAAATATGTGTCTGCCAAAGGGGAAGAACCAAAAAAATACCTGTCATTACTGTGCAGGAGACCATAAAAATTATATAACGCATGGAAATACCTGCAAAAAACATCATGGTCATTAATATGGCAAAATAGACAAGAGCTGTTCCAAGATCAGGCTGAATCAAAACTATTAACATTGGACAAAATGTTATAATGCAGCAGACAAAAAATCTGGAAAAAGATTTTCTGTTATGTTTTGTGTCTGCAAGATATCTGGCAAGAAGGATAATTACGGCTATTTTCATAAATTCAGATAATTGTATGCTGAACGAACCAATTCTGAAGCGGCGCAATGAAACGTTTTCTGCTATTCCGAACAGGACTGTAAATAAAAGCAGAAGAAGAACAATGAAGTAAATGTAAATGGAAAAATCATAGGTTTTACGGTAATTTATCATTGAAAGCACAATCGCGCCGACAATGCCGCAAGATGCCCAAAAAATTTGCCTTAAATACTCATTGGATACCAGTATACCGGTGTGAGTTACTCC
>JAIRUY010000135.1 GCA_031254175.1 Treponema sp. | reverse complement strand
GTCACTGTCTTGTTTGTGAAAAATAATCCGGCAAAGCCTGCATGAGATAAAAAAATGAATAAAAAAGTAAATACTGTTATTTTTATTTTGTGTGCAACTGCATTTAATATCGTCATTGCAGTATTGTGTTTATTCGCTTTTTTGTTTCTGTATTCCGGGTTTATAATGCACTTGCTGCCGGAAACAGGCCAGAGCTGGGGCTTTATGATTATTTTTTTATTAGCCGTCGCTGTTTCATTCATTGCCTATCGCTTTGCATTGAAATTTTTTATGTCCAAAGTTGAACTGGATAAATATTTTGATCCGATTTTTGCGTCAAAATACAAGAAAAAATAAAGCTAAAAACCTGATTTAACTGCGGAATAAAGATACGAAGTCTTCGGGGCTTATATCAATGGCGCCGAGCGCTGTTTTATAATCCATTGGCATTCCAAGATCAAAAAATAAAAATCCCTGTTCTTCCAAATAACGTGCAGTAAGAATAAGCTGTACAGTGCCGGCATTATCTTCATCATAAAAACCTGAATAACTTGTGTAGGTTTTGCCGCAAACAACGCCGAATTCTCCGGCTGCAAGTTTGCCTTCCCTATAAAGGGCAAATGAAGCCGGATAAGCATTGACAGTCGGAGCAAGCTTCTTTGTTTCTTTTCCTGCTCTGTCCCTGCGTATTTTTTTTATTGATTCAACAAGAGGGGGAGTTAGCCAGTCTTGCCCATGTTTTTCTACACAGCGGTCTATAATATGTTCAAAATCCGCGTCCGGCCGCAATTCATAACGGCTCAGTAAGCGCCGGACGGATTTTTTTACGTGAAGGTCTTCAAAAAAAAGGGCAGATCTTTCGGTGTGCAATTTTGGGAGAAGAATATACTCAGGCTTATCATTGGGATCGGCGAGATTCATCGACATTATCAAAAAACCCGCTTCCATAAGATTTGTTATAAATTCCGGGCTGAAATCATCGGCTATGCAAAAATCCTCTTTATACCCTGTTTTTAGCATGGCATTTACGATAGTACGGCAATCATCTTCGGGAGAAATGTATAAATGCCCGGAAAGGGTATATTTTAGGTACATGCGCTTGACCATTCTTTTTATTTATTCTAAACTAAAATCCTGATTTTGTTTCTTTGGACCTTTATTATTAGGAGTATATATAATGAAACGAACTTATCAACCCAGTAAAGTAAAAAGGAACCGTAAATTCGGGTTCCGGGCACGCATGAAGACCAGGGCCGGTCAGCTTGTTTTAAAACGCAGAAGGGCGAAAGGCCGGATAAAACTTTCAGTTTCTGACGAGAAAAAGCCTTATTAATGGTGAAAAAGGGTCATTTCGCTTCAGGCGGGAGGAACACTTAAAGGGAAGGAAAGAGATTCAGGATGTTTTTGGGAATGGTAAGCGGTTTGGCTGCAAAGGTGCGAAGCTTTTTGTTTTAAAAAATGATTTGCCCCATAACCGGATTTGTTTTACTTTTCCCCGTAGTTTTGGGAATGCTGTTTCAAGAAATCGCGCAAGGCGTCTTGGCCGTGAAGCTTTCAGATTGTTAAAAATGCGTCTTAACGGCGGTTATGATTTGATATTGTTGATTTATTCAGAAAGCGGGTCTGACCATTCACAAACGGTCAGGAAAGTAACACTTGCCGACAGAGCCAAACAGCTTGAACACCTTTTTTTAAAGGCTGGTTTATTTTCGAGTTCCGATTGATTATTTGTGGTGTATGAAATTATGAAGAATATTGCATTGGGTTTTATTCGTTTTTATCAATATGTAATTTCTCCTCATTTTCCGCCGGCTTGCAGGTATTACCCTACTTGTTCGTCCTATGCTTACGAAGCAGTAACGAAACACGGTACGCTGCGCGGATGTTTTTTGGCTGTCAGGCGGCTTCTACGTTGTCACCCGTTTCATTCGGGCGGCTACGATCCAGTCCCTTAGTTATGTGAATATTACAGAACACCGGAGTTTTGTTCTGTGAGTTTTTGATGGTTATAAGGAATTAAAATGGAAAAGAATACAATTTTAGCGGTGGTGCTTTCTGCCGTTGTACTGCTTGGTTTTTACTTTATACAGGGAATATTTTTTCCGCCTGCGCAGACAACGCCTGAATCCGGCACGGTAACAACGGCGCAGCAGACTGGAGCAATTGCTCATGGAGAAACTGCTCCTGCCGCTTCCTTCACCCCGGACATTACGGGGGCGCAGACAAGCCCCGCGCAAACAGCTTCTTCTCAAGCTTTGGCAGTAATGGAAGCCAATCCGCAAACTATACAGTTTGTTACCATTGATACGGAATTTATTACTGTTGTTCTTACCAATGCCGGCGGCGATATGGTTTCATGGAAACTTAAGGAACATTTTGAAGATAAAAATAAAGAAGTTAATGTCGAAATGATTTTTTCAAACGAGATGATTCTATCAGACATGGATAAAACACGTGCTTTTTCCATAGCCCTTGGCGGTCTTAATGCCCGGCCGATTTCCGATTTATTTCATGTAAAACAACCTGAGCCAGGTTCAAATGAAAAGTGGGTGGAATTTTACCGTGATATTTTATATCCCGGTACTGCCGAAATAGTTCGCTTAACAAAACGGTATGAATTTAAACCAAGAGATTATATGTTTGAATTAACAGTTTCTATTGAAGGCAGACAGTTCATGCCCGGTTTTAATATTGCGGGTAACGCTTATACTTTAACTTTTGGCCCGCAGATCGGCCCCAGATTTGAAAAACTCGACAGATATTATGATTTTAGGCAATATGCTGCATTTACCAACGGAAAACTCAGAAAAAATGTTAAATTAAGTGAAACTTTAGATTCCCGATCCTCCTGGGCGGCAATTTCCGGCAAGTATTTTACTTTCATAGCAATTCCTGATTTTTCGCAGTACAGCTTCAGGTTTTCCGATAATGCGGAACAGGGGATTCCTTCGGCTTCCAGACTAAATATATTACGTTCTGCGGAAAGCGGATCCAAAATACAAGACAGATACCATTTCTATCTTGGACCAAAATCACAGGATGCGCTTAACGTTTATTATACCGGTAAAAGTGAATTTAAACCCAGAGACACGCAGATTGTTGAGATTGCCAGTTCAAGCGGAATAATGGCGCCTCTTGAGAAATTGCTCAAATGGCTTCTTCTTAGGTTTTATAGTATTGTTCCAAATTACGGAATCGCGATTATTATGCTTACGTTATTGGTAAAGATAGTATTTTTCCCTTTAACAAAAAAAGGTTCTGAAGCTACTATTCGTATGCAGGCCTTTGCCCCAAAGATAAAAGAGCTGCAGGAAAAATACAAAGATAACAAACAAAAACTTAACGCTGAGATGGCGGCATTTTATCAGAAAGAAGGATATAATCCCATTTCCGGATGTCTGCCAATGCTTCTGCAATTCCCGATATTCATTGCCATGTACAGTCTCTTTAATAATCATTTTGATCTGCGGGGGGCGGAGTTTATCCCCGGCTGGATACCTGACCTTTCCGTTCCCGAAGCAATTGTAAATTTTCCGGAAGGGTTCAGCCTGCCTCTATTGGGCTGGACAGCGTTAAGAGGGCTTCCTTTTATTTATGTGGGCTCTCAATTGCTTTACGGCAAGGTTACCCAAATGCCGGGGCAGCAGTCAAACCAGCAGATGAAAATGATGTTATATGTCATGCCGCTGGTATTCTTTTTTGTGCTGTATAACGTGCCGTCCGGATTGCTGATATACTGGATTTTTTCCAACTTGCTTACTCTGGTACAGCAGGTAATAATTAACAGATACGTTATAGCAAAAAAAGCAGGGCAGGGTGGTTCTCAGCCGGTAATCGCGCCGCCGAAACAAACGCCGCAGTCAAAAACTGCGGGGTCAAAGAAAAAAAGAAAATGAAAATATCCGGGTTTGCTGTTTGTACGGGAGCAGTCAGGCAAAAAATCCGAAAAGGAGATATATATGGAATTTGAATTTGAAGGCCGTACCGAAAAAGAAGCTATTGACAGGGCGGCGGAAGAACTTGGTCTTGCAAAAGATGATTTTGATGTAGAGATTTTGGAAACCCAAAAGAACGGTTTGTTCAAGAAAGGCTATGTGCGGATAAAAGTTCACACCGGCACCCTCAACGCCGGTTTTCAGAGCGCTCCGGAAACTTTTAACAAAGCCGAAAAACGCCATTCCAGTAATGACGGAGCTTCTGGAGAAAGCCACAATGATAACTATATAGGGAAAGCTGTTTTCGGCGAACCGGGCCCTCAAAATGAATTTGAAGAAAAAATGACAGAGTTTGCCGCCGGTTTGATTGAACGCATGGGTTATCCCGGTAAGGTTACAATTCTTTTCAGAGAAAAACAAAAACTTGGATTAAAAATTGATTCCAATCATTCTTCGATCCTTATAGGGAAAAAAGGCAAGAATCTTGATGCTTTGCAGATGCTTCTGAATATTTACGCGGGCAGGATAGGAAGGGATGATGTGCGGATAATTCTTGATACGGAAAACTACCGCTACCGCCGCGAAGAGTCGCTGGTACGCCTTGCCTATAATGTGGCGGAAAAAGTCCGTGAAAGCCGGGGCTCAGTTTTGCTCGAACCGATGAATCCTTTTGACAGGTGGCTTGTCCATACCACGTTAAATGACATTAACGATGTTGAAACCAAGAGTGAAGGAGATGGTTTATATAAACAGGTAAGGGTGTTCTATCGCGGATTTAGATAGAAAATAAATATAAGAGAATATAAGTATGAAAGAAAAAGTGTTTTTTTTGCTTTTTACCGTTTTTATATCTGTTCCCTGTGTTTTTTCGATTCCGCTTGAATCTCTGATCTCTACAGAAAACGCCGTCCGTTTGCGTTTGAATGACGCAAAAATTATGGAAACCCAGTTAAGAAACCCTTTACCAAAGCTGCTGCCGAATAATGACGATCTGCGGCGATTTATAACCATGTCAATGAATACTGTGAATCCCAATATGATGATCGAAACCTTGTATTTATACAGAAAACCTGAACATTCATACACGGATTCTTTCGATTGGGATGAATTACAGAAAGCCGGATTATTCAATCAAATGGTGTCCATTGGCACTCTGGCAGGAATTCAATATTATTCCGCCAGCCGCGGAACCATGAGAACTTTTTTTGAATATTCGCAGATTATAGACGGGCCGAATACAAAAAACCCGCTTCCTGATCCGGTTTTTGAAACACCGCCGGCGCGGCTGAGTCTTTTCGCAAGGCAGAAAGACCTTACTTTTGGAGATAATATTTATCGTTATGAATATGTAACCTCAGACGATATGATTTTTTTTGTTCAGGAAAATATTACTTCTCTGTCCGTTACGTTGCTTCCGGCGATAGGAAGAGGCAATCTTAGGACGGTTTTGGCAGTTTTTGATTGCGGTGATTTGCTTTTGGTTTACGTTGTTTCAATTGCCAGAACCGCTTCTGTTCCCGGTTTGGGAGAACGGATAAGCAATTCTTTTTCCAACAGAATGGAAGCCATAATGAAATGGTTTGCGGGCAGAATGGAT
>JAIRUY010000116.1 GCA_031254175.1 Treponema sp. | reverse complement strand
TTCAATTGGAAAATAATATCATGCATTACAATTATTCAATTATTTATTATAGTATGTTCTGCTATTATTGTATCTTTTACTAGGTTATGTTCACACTAGAAAAACCAGAGGAAATAGTAGATAAATAAGGAATGAAACTGAAGGAAAACCAATACTGGCAAATAGCAAAGCTTTTACCCAAACAAAGAGGGAATGTCAAAGTTGATAACCGTGATTTATTAAACGCGCTCATCTACCGCTGCAAAAACGGCTGCTCCTGGCGGGCGCTCCCAGAATCCTTCGGTCCGTGGCATACCATCTTTGTCCGCCTTGACCGCTGGGCGAAAAATGGAGTCCTGGAACGGGTGTATACCGCGTTAGCTAAGGCAGGATTGAAGGATATTCAGGTATATGCATTGGATTCTACCTCGGTAAAGGTACATCCTGATGCCCATGGTGCGAGAAAAAAAACGGTAAACAAGTAATAGGCAAGTCACGTGGAGGGTGGAACACAAAGATTCATGCGGTAACGGCCGGCGACACCAGGGTAGTCGGCTTTGTTTTATCAGGAGGAAACGTTCCGGATGCGCAAGCGGGCCGGTTACTGCTTGAAATCCTTGGCAAACAAGAGCGTTCCATCAATCTACTCATGGATAAAGCCTATCAGGATGATAAAACTCGGATAGTTGCATGGGGGCTAAAGTTTAATCCTGTTGTTCCCCCAAAGCGGAACAGGATAAACCCCTGGGCATATGATTTGGAACTGTACAAGAGGCGGAAGGAGATTGAACGATTTTTTCGGCGCCTAAAATCATTTCGTGGCATTGGAACCAGATATGACAAACGCGACCTTATGTTTACCGCCTTTATTTGGCTGGCCTGTATTTGTATCCTTCTACCTAGTGTGAACATGACCTAGATAGTTTTAAGTAATATCAGCACGGCTATCCTGCCTTCTAACGTACTCGGAATTCCTATCCCAAAAGCCAACAGCGTATTCGCCAAAAGTAACAGGTTTCGTTTTACTTGGAATAAGCAATCCTGCTTTTAGCAACTTGTTACAGTAATTCCTTGCTGCCGTCTTTGTCGTACATTTAGTTGTCCAGGGACCGACACGGTTATCATCCGTGTCGTAGGCATGATAAATAACCACCTTCGTACCATTCGGGTAAGTCCGCATAAACAGCGTAAAATCGTTGTGCATACACATAACTCCTCATTTTTTGGAAATTGCTAACTTTTTTGATTACTCGCAAATTTCCAATTTTAAGGCATACACGAACAGCAACGCTAATTCGTTATATATTAAAGAGTTATCAAAGATAATATATGGCTTCACTCCCCAAAACAGTCGTTTTACAATTGCCTTTTACCATCCTGAAACCAAAAGTTAAGGAGCAGAGCTCGGTATTTCTGCTACTTGTGGTTATTTACACAGTTTTTATGACAGGCTTAGAGAACTGTAAAACTCCGCCTTGACTTTTCTCTTTGTTTAATGTAATGTAAATTTCTGATTTACGGCGCCGTACCCAATAGGTAAGGGAGTGGTCTGCAAAACCATTATTCATCAGTTCGATTCTGATCGGCGCCTTTTTTTATGGATAATTCACGTTCGCATTATGCTGCTTTGATAATTTCTCTTGTTATTTTGCTGTGTTTTTCCGCTTTTTTTTCAGCATGCGAAATGGCATTTTCCTCGCTTAACCGGATAAAATTAAAAAGTCTTGCGGCAAAAAGCAGGAGAGCTCGTCTTGCGCTTAAAATGCTGGATGTTTATGACAAACTTCTTTCCACCGTATTAATCGGAAACAATGCTGTAAATATTGCAGCCTCTGCATTGGCTACAGCGCTTTTTATAGGATTGTTCGGAGGAAAAGGGGTAAGCATTGCCACTCTTGTAATGACAATCCTTCTTTTGATTTTCGGCGATATTTCTCCTAAAACTTTGGCAAAGGAATCGCCTGAACTGACTGCTTTAAGAGCTGCGCCGTTTTTGAGGATTTTTATTTTTATTCTTACTCCCGTTAATTTTCTGCTCACAGCGTGGAAAAAATTCCTTATGAAACTTTTTCCTGTAAAGCAGGATCGTTCAACCACAGAGGATGAACTCCTTACATTTGTGGAAGAAGTAAGGCAGGAAGGCGGCATCAATATTCATGAAGAACAGATGATTCGCCAGGCAATTGGGTTTGACGATCTGAGAGTTTCAGGAATTTTTACCCCGCGCATTGATGTTGAGGCAGTTTCTCAATCAAGCGCTGTGGAAGAAATTGACAGCAAATTTGTGGAGACCGGTTTTTCACGGCTTCCTGTGTTTCTGGAAACTATTGATAATATAACAGGAGTAATTCTTTTAAAGGATTTTTATCACGAAGTAATGAAAGGCCTGAAAACCACAGAGCAAATTGTCAAGCCTGCGGTTTTTGTTCCAAAGACTATAAAAATTGCAAAACTCCTGCGGACATTGCAGAAAAAAAAGGCTCATCTTGCTGTTGTGGTAGACGAACATGGCGGCACTTTGGGAATTGTTACTATTGAGGATATACTTGAAGAGCTTGTTGGTGAAATTTGGGACGAGCACGACGAGGTAGTGGAACCTGTAAGGAAATCTTCAGGCAGCAGTTTCTCGGTACTTGGCAGTGTTTATTTCAAGGATATGCTGGAAACTATTACGGACGGAAAAGTAAACAATACTGAAGATATTCCCGATACTACTGTCGCAAACTGGTGTATGGAAACTCTGGGCAGCCTGCCGCATGCAGGTGAAATACTTACATGGAATTATTTGACAATTAAAGTATCAAGAGTTACCAAACATAGAATCATGGAAGTAAAAGTAACTGTTGAAAAAGAAACAGGTGTGCCTTAACCAGCGTCCATGCCTGCTGCCTTGCGGGCATCTTCATAAACTTCAACATATTTTTTAGCAGATTTTTCCCAGGAAAAGTTCATTGACATCGCGCGCTTGCGCATTTTTTCGATGTGTTCATGTCTGTTGTACCATGCCCATACTGCCCAGCCTATTGTGTTATAGATTGATGATGGATCTAATTGATCAAACATGAAACCGGTACCAGCGCCTGTTTTTTCATTGAAATTTTCCACTGTATCCACCAGGCCGCCCGTTCTTCTGACTATCGGCAGGGTTCCGTAAGCCAAAGAGTACATTTGATTCAGGCCGCATGGCTCATAACGGCTTGGCATCAGAAAAAAGTCTGAGCCGGCTTCAATCAGGTGGCTTAAATATTCATTGTAGCCGATCTTTGCCTTGAAATTTGAAAGCCGTGATGAAAGACTGGAAATTTCACTTTCGCACCAACTGTCTCCTGAGCCGAGAAGAACCAATTGCAAATCCATATCCCTGCAGAAAGACCACGCAGAACCGTAAGTGGGACCGAATATTTCGCTTACGCCTTTTTGATCTGTAAGGCGCGTAACCATGCCGATTACAGGCACTTCAGAGTTTTGCGGAAGGCCGAATTCTTTTTGAAGGGCTTCTTTTGCTTTTGCCTTGCCTTCCATATTTTTAACAGAATAGGTTTCCGGAATATATTTATCTTTGGAGGGACACCATACATCTTTGTCAATTCCGTTTAAAATTCCGGAATAATCGGCGCTGCGGTAGCGTAATACTCCGTCAAGTCTGAATCCGTTCCCTTGGGTTTTTGTTTCTTCCGCATAGTTAGGAGAAACTGTGTTGAGTTTATCCGCACTGTAAAGCCCGGACTTTAACATATTAAGCATGTTCCAGTCTTCAAAACCGGCTTTATAAAAGACATCCCATCCAAGCCCTGCATAATCATAATTGTCCTTGCTGTAAATGCCCTGATAGCCGAGATTGTGGACAGTCAGTACGGAAACTGTATTTTTAAACTCACCGGTGCTGCCGGGAACCCTTTCCGCAAATTTAAGATAAACAGGCACGACTGCTGCCGGCCAGTCATGCGCATGAAGCACATCGGGATACCAGCCGATTTTCCGGCAAAGCTGAAAAGCAGACTTGCAGAAAAACATGAAGCGTCTTGGATTGTCTATAAAATCCGGTTCGGCATGACTGCCGTAAATGCCGTCTCTGCCAAAATAAATTTCATGATCGATAAAGTAAACTTTGACAGGATTTTTTTTGCCTGCCGCTTTTAAATGCCCGGATCCGGGCATATCATCACTGTAGACGGCGCTCCATTCTTCAATGCCGCCGCCCATCGGCGTTCCCATTGCGCCGGGAAGAAGTTCAAAAGTACTGCGGTCAATCGAATAGTATCTGGGAATGACGATTTTTACTTCATGGCCAAGCTTTGCGATGTTAATTGACAAAGCGGACACCATGTCTGCAAGACCGCCTGTTTTTGCATAAGGAACAGCTTCACTTGAAATCATCAGGATTTTCACTCTTTTCCCCCTTTGTAACGCTGTTCCAGAAACACCGGTATTTCCTTAAAATTTTTCTGCCATTTTATGACCGTTATCTGCTAAAATCTTCATGCCTTTTTCGTGGTTTTCCAGTTTGAAAATGACCACGGCTTTTCCAACCTGTCCTTCAAGTGAAGCATAAAGATATTCGATATTAACCTGAGACTGCTGAAACAACTCCATCAGTTTTGCGAGGCTTCCCGGCACATCTTCAATTTCTACCGCTACTACATCAGTTTGCCGCGTGGTAAAACCCGCGGTATTTAATGACGCCGCCGCTTCGTCGGTTTTATCGACTATTAGACGTAAAATCCCAAAATCTGCAGTGTCGGCAATGCTGATTGCCCGAAGATTGATTCCGGCCTTTGCGAGAGTTTTTGTAACTTCGCTGAGCCTTCCTGTTGTATTTTCAAGAAAGACCGATATTTGCTTTATTCCCATGCTTAACTCCTTCTTCTATATTAAGCCTAAAATTTCCTGTTGTCGATGACTCTTTTTGCTTTTCCTATGGAACGTTCGATTGTTTTTGGTTCTACGAGTTTAACTTTCATGCCGATTTGCAGTTTGCTCTTCATTATGTGTTCAATGCGGCTGCGCAGTATTTCAAGGCCGCGGGTTTCGTCAGTGAAGAATTCTTTTTTAACTTCAACCTGCAGTTCCACTTCATCCAGATGGCTGTCGCCGCGATTGATAATAATCATGTATTGCGGCTCTGTTCCTTCAATTTCTATTAACGCCTGTTCAATCTGGCTTGGGAATATATTTACTCCGCGGATTATCAGCATATCATCCGTACGGCCGAGGAGACGGTTCATGCGGATTGTTGTTCTTCCGCAGATGCAGGGTTCATTTATTAAACAGGTGATGTCCCGTGTCCTGTAACGCAATAGAGGCGTTCCTTCCCTTGTTAAAGTTGTAAAAACAAGTTCTCCCTTTTCACCGGCAGGCAGGGATTTTCCTGAGGCGGGATCAATTATTTCCGGGTAAAAGAAATCCTCGTTTATATGCAGCCCGTTTTGGGCTTCACATTCAAAAGCAACTCCCGGCCCGATAATTTCCGTCAGACCGTAAATGTCGTAAGCTTTCATCCCATAACGAGATTCAATTTCAGCTCTCATGCTTTCACTCCACGGTTCCGCTCCAAAACATCCCTTGTTTATGGGAAGCTGTTTTAGATCAATTCCTGCTTCTTCGGCTTCTTCCGCCAGATACAGTGCATAAGAAGGAGTACAAGTGAGCATGGTTGAGCCGAAATCCCGCATAATCATAAGCTGCCGTTCAGTGTTGCCGCTGGACATCGGCAGAACTTCCGCGCCTACGTTGAGGGAACCGTAGTGCACTCCTGCGCCGCCTGTGAAAAGCCCGTATCCGTAACAGTTATGAACTATATCGTTGCGGGTACATCCCGCGCCGGAAAGAGTTCTTGCCATTGATTCCCACCAGATATCAAGGTCCTTTTTGGTGTATTCATTAACTACCGGTTTTCCTGTAGTGCCGGAACTCATGTGGACTTCTACTATTCTGGCCTGTGAACACGCACGCAAACCATGCGGATAATTTTCCCGTAAATCATCTTTGCTGGTAAAGGGGAGTTTTTCTATGTCGGCGATACTGTGGATATCATACGGTGTAATCTTTGCCTGCTCCATCTTATTGCGGTAAAAAGGCACTTTTGAATAGACAGTTTCCGTCAAATTTTTCAGGGCGGCAAACTGGAGTTTCTTTCGTGTTTGAATGTCCATGCATTCATTTTCCGGGTTGAAAATCATAAAATCCCCTTTTGGTTAAATCAAAACAGATGTTGAAGTAAATTGTTCGTCCATTCTGCGCAGACGCCTCGATAAACTTCGCGCAAGATTCATTGTTATAAGGGAGAAAATTTTTATATCCATCTTGTAGATTTCCCGCAGCGTTTTATTTGAAACAGATATTGTTATAACCGGCGATATGGCTTTTATTGACGCAACGGACGGCATAACATCAAGAACTTCCATTTCCCCGAAAGCTTCTCCTTCCCCAAAGTGAGAAAGAACAATATCTTTCCTGCTCACAGAAACTTGTCCTTCGATGATAAAATAAATTTTGTCATTGGGTTTTCCCTCTGTAATTATGATTTCTTCACTGGCAAATTTTTCATGCTGCAGTAAAGGGAGGATAGTTTCTATCTGTTCCTCCAGAAGACCGCCAAAGAGGGAATAATTTTGAAGTGTTTGCGGTGTTATCATAATACTATTTTAATTATATATTAAATTTGAAGAAAATAACATCGCCGTCCTGCACAATATAATCTCTGCCCTCCAGACGGTATTTCCCTGCCTCTTTAATCTTTGCTTCCGTTCCATAGCGGAAAATATCTTCGCAAGTGTATACTTCTGCCTTGATAAAGCCTTTTTCAAAATCTGTGTGGATAACGCCGGCGGCTTTTGGAGCGGTATCTCCCGAACGGAATGTCCATGCCCGGCATTCATCTTTTCCTGTTGTGAAGAAAGTCCGCAAACCCAGTAATTTGTAAGCGCTGTGAATCAATGTTGAAAGGCCTGTTTCTTCCAGCCCAAGTTCTTCAAGAAAAGCTTTTTTTTCTTCCGGGTTTTCAATGCCGCATAGTTCCGCTTCGAATTTTCCGCAGATGCAAACCGCTTCTGTTCCTTCGCTTTCCGCCCGTTTTTTTACTTTTTCAATGTAGGCATTGCCGGATCGAATCCCTTCTTCATCGGCATTACACACATAAAGCTGGGGTTTTGCCGTAATAAAATGGCAGTCATAAACGGCGGCTTTTTCTTCATTATTTAAACCGAGTGAGCGTATGGGCTGCGCATTTTCAAGGGCAGGGCTGATTTTATCCAAAATAGAAATGACGAATTCTGAATTTTTCTTTTCATTCGGGTTTTTCAGCGATTTTTCCGCGCGCTCCCGCCGTTTTGCGAGAGTCTGCAGGTCTGCAAGCGCAAGTTCTATATCGATTGTCTCAATATCGGAAGCAGGATCGATTTTTTCGTTTACATGAATGACATCGCTGTCTTCAAAACACCGGATAACATGCACGTAAACGGCCGCATCGCGGATGTGTGAAAGAAACTGATTACCAAGCCCTTCTCCTCTTGACGCTCCTTTCACAAGCCCTGCGATGTCAACAAATTCCACAGTCGCGGGAATTGTCCGCTCTGGTACAAATATGGCTGAAAGTTTATCCAGCCGGGGGTCAGGGACATTGATGATTCCTACATTTGCCTTGACGGTGCTGAACGGGTAATTTGCCGTCTCCGCCGGAGTGGAGCATAACGCTGAAAAAATGGTTGATTTTCCCACATTGGGAAGTCCCAATATACCGCAATTTAAAGCCATAAGCCCATTGTATCAAAAATGAAAATATATGTCAGTAATAGGCCTGTTCTATTACTCGGTTAGTTATAGGACAGGCTTTGCAGTTTTACGGTTTTCAACCTTAAAACTGCGGTTTTTAGCGGAATCTGTCCTGAAACTGAAGTTGGATGACAGATCAAATATCTGCTTGACACTTTTTTCATTTTTTGATAAGTTAGGGAAGAAATAGCGCGGGAATAGCTCAGTGGTAGAGCGCGACCTTGCCAAGGTCGATGTCGCGGGTCCGACTCCCGTTTCCCGCTTTTGCATTACATAGCCTGAGAAAATTTTAGCTTTGTTTTTATCCATAAAGAGTGAAAAAATGGAGGAGTCGGGCCATAAAATCCATTCCTATCGACACAACCCGAAGGGTTGCTGTCGCGGGTCCGACTCCCGTTTCCCGCTTACGAGTCCGTAAGCCAAGATCAGTAAATTGTAGTCCCAAAAAAATCTTCGCCGGAAAGTATTTTTCTTAAATTCTCCAAATCTTTTCCGGCTGCGCAAATTACTTTTAGGCCGATTTTTTCGGCATGGCGGCTTGCCACAGGATCAAACGGAACATTTTTTCCGGGTGTCCATTCGTCGCCGACCATGGAACGAAAATCAGCCCAGGTGATTTTATCGATGGGTTTGGCGCAGAGGTCTGTTTTTGGATCTGCTGTGTATACCTTTTCTATATTTGAAAGATTAATTACCGCGTCTGCCTTGAAACGTTCCGCGAGGAGAACCGCATCGTAGTCCGTTGAAAAACCCGGTTTCCAGCCGGCGGCAACAAGAACCCGGCCTGTTAGGGGAGATACTTCCATCGGGTTTGTTACAACTTCCTGATTACACCATTCGCTCATTATGGCTTTTATCAACTGCGCGTTCAGGCGTGTGGCCATAATTCCAATCCAGTCGGCTTCTTCATTTTTTATGTCAGCGCCGTTGATTTCCCTGTAGGCGTTCTGCCAGTGCCGCGCCGGGCCGCCGCCGCCCACAACAAAAATAAACCGCCTGCCGGAATCTGATGAAATAAAAGATTGAATGAGTTTTACAAAGTTTTTAAGAAAATCAATATCAACTTTGTCCGGAGCGACAATTGAACCGCCAAAAGAAATTACCGTTACCATAGCTTCTCCTTGTTTTATTTTGTCGTTTAAACGGCAAGTTTATTGAGCATAAACACCGCTGATTATAATATCCCCCCAGAGACTTGTGTACGATTCAAGCCCTCCGGAGGCTTCTTCCCAGATATTTTGCAATGAATAAGATTGATTGCGGGATACCGGCCTGCCGCGGCTTTCCATTTGCGACAAGACCCGCTCGCCTCTCGAAAAAGCTATGCGCTGATTGTCCAAATTACCGAAGTAGTACTCGGCCGGATTTTCCTTTGTGATGAAAGACACTCCTGCTGCACCTTTTCCCATAACGGGATCAACAGGAACCCATCCAAAATCATTGATCCAGATCTCTGCCCAGTAATGCTGTTTTGTGCTTCCGTTATTATTTATAAGCACTCCGGCAACCGGAACGCACGGCACTCCGGCGGCGCGCGCCATTGTTGTATAGAGCATTGCGGCAGCGTAAGGATTCGCCTGTTTGGCGGTAATGGCACCCGGAATATTATTTGAAAAAGAGGGTATGTTATCTGCAATTTGTATATTGGCGATAATCCAGTTATACAACAGCCTGGCTTTTACGAATGGATTTTGTTCTCTGCCGATAATGGTATTAACTGTTGTCCTGATTTGCTGGTTATCGCTTGGGATTAACTCTGAGCTTTGAGTATACATTGCGGAGAGCGGTGTAGTTTGCTGTCTGACAGACTGAGGGTTTATTTCCGTTTCTACAGCATATACGTCTACACGAAATGAATGGTTTATTGAATTATTCGTGCCAGTTCCAAGATTGTCCAGTTTATGAAGGCTCGCTCCTCTGAAATTTTCTATAAAGGGTTCTGCGCTGCGGGAAATAAGACTGACATTATGTTGTGAAGGGGAGGTTACCGGAACCGGTATCCAAAGGTACAATGCATTAGGTCTTGTTGCTTCATTAACTCTGATATCAACTGAGTAATTTATCATGTAACTGCGTTTGTCTTTAAAAATTTTATTGCCGGGTTTACCGCTTACATTAAAGGAAAACGGGCTTGAGCTGCCGTTAGGTGTTCTTACTTCGATATTTCCGCTTGCTGCTCCGTCAGGAATACGAATCTGGATTTCCCTTGTGTTCCACGACACATAACCCAATTCAGTTTCTGAAACTTCAATAAATTCCTGCTCTCTGACTGCAAAAGGATTAAACGAAAAGGCTTCATAATCCCATGAAAAAAAAACGCCTCCGTTTTCCCGCGATACGCCGAAATTGCTGCCGGTAATTGTTATCAATGTTCCCGGCGCGCCTGTCTGTGGACTTATGGAGGTGATTCTTGGTGCAATCCCTGCCGCTTCCCCGTCAACAGGTCTTGGCATTGAATTTAAATTTGAAAACAGTATGCCGTTGCTCTTTTTTCCTCTTGTATGTACATGGATCAATCCAGAGTCTCCATGTTCGGGGATTCTTACCATGATAAAATTATCCTGCCACAAATGATAAGAAGAATTGGTTGGCGCTATTCCCGCTATGGTAATATATGATTCTTCTCTTAATTCTCCGAAGTTGCTTCCGGTGAGCGTGATAACATCTCCCATTCTGCCGATTCTTGGGCTGATCGATGTTATTACGGGGGCTTTTGGACTGCATGAAAAGAAAAACACCGAAACCAATATAATTGATGGTATTGGTTTAAATAATTTACCTGCCATTTCTCGGGTTGGGAACAGCTTCTGTGGAACTGTTGGCATCATTGTAAAGATTTACAGTCAGCATTATCTCAATTGACGGCGTTAGGTGCTCCGATGAACCAAGAGGATAAAAATAGATGGGTTCTCCGTATTCTATGGGAATGGTTTGCATGGAAGTGTAATATGTGACTCCTCCCGTCTCATCAGCAACCCAGATTTGCCCCTGTGCTACCAGCACATTTCCATCGCGCCGGACATAGGGAGTAAATTGTACTGCCACCACAATGTTTGAGCCTACCAATTGAATGCCCGTGGGAACGCCGGGTAAGGATATTTTTCGGTTAGTTTCAGTCCAGACGACCCTCTTTTCTTCTCCCAGTACTCTTGATTCAATGTCCAAAACCAGCGCCTGCCTTCTGTTTTCGGAGATATTTTCTCTGGGGCTGCTTGCCGGGCGGTTCCGGGACTCATTTCCGGGGCGGTTTTGAGCGCTGACCGGAAAGGTTATAAGAAAACAAAAAATACCAAATGCAGAAAACAATATTGGGTAAAAAAACCGCTTCATAATTATGGCACTCTCCGTGTATGATCGGCGGCTCTGATTATTTCAGGCTCGCTGATTCTTGAAAAACTGTTGTTTTCCGGCAGCTGAAGAATGATAATATTGGCATCGCTGGAACTTAAATATTGAAGCACGCTGTTTATATCTGATGCAAAGCCAAAGCCCGGCATTTCTTCTTCCGGGGCAATCATTGAATTCGCCGCTTCGATGTATGCTGACGGCTGAACGGCGGCAAATCCGCCGTTATTTACAACGCCGTTGTCAGCGCCGCTGCGAACCCAGATTGCCGTAACAAGCATTATAACAACCGCCGCCGCCGCAGCTGCCGGCAGAGGAACAGCGAATCTGCGATGCCACATACCGGCAGTTTGCCGGTTAACAGTTCTGGTACGGAAATGCCGTCTTGATTCCAGTTTCCGCCAGACTTTTTCTTTTGCCGCTTCCATCAGCTCCTGTTCTGCAAGAGCATTTTCTGCAATAGTCTGCTTTGTGTCTGTTTTAAACAAATCCCGCAAAGTCTTGAAACTTTCAAGCTTTTCCCTGCATACGGAACATTCCGCAATATGACTTTCTAATTTTTCTTTCCACGGTGAGGGGAGTTCTCCATCCGCGTAGATTGAAATAACCTGATGCTCAGGACACATTTTTACTCCTTATGCTAATCCGCTGTCAGGCGGAAATTTTTAATCTCAAGTCAAGCTGAAGGCTTGGCAGTAATACCTTCCAATATTGCGGCAAGCCGCTCACGGGCTCTAAAAACCCGGACTTTAACATTTCCTTCATTAATACCCATAACTCTGCCAATTTCTTTGTAATTCATTTCCGCATACTCTTTTAAAATCAGCACCATGCGTAAATTCTCCGGCAGCAATTCAAGCGCCTTCTGGACTTCTTCGCTTGTTTCCTTTTTAACAAGCAGCCCCTCTCCGGTTTCCTGCTGCCTTGTGTCTTCCTTAAAAGCGCGCTGATACGCTTTTCGCTCTCTCTCTTTCCGTTTCGCGTAGTTTAACGAAGCGTTTTTCACCACACGAATCAACCAGTATTTTGCTTCCTCCGGATTTGGAAAAACCATGTTTCTTTCATATAAACGAAAGAAACTTTCCTGACAAAGGTCTTCCGCCGCTTCCCTTGAGTTTGTAACCCTGAAAGCAACCCTGAACAGAACCGGAAAAGCCGAATCGTAGAGGCGCTTGAACTCCAGTTCGGAGTTTAAGCCTTTATTGGCTGCCTCACCCTCGTTGTTTGCGTCATTTTCCAACCTTTCCTCTATATCATTAAACAAGCTTTTTCTCCAATTGTTACAGCGTTTTTATGCATTTATCTGACGCCAAGTAGTCCCGGCGGAACTGTCTTCCAGAAGTATACCACGTTCTTTCAAACTTTGTCTTATGTTGTCTGCGGCGGCAAAATCCTTTGCTTTTTTGGCATCCGCTCTTTTTGCGATAAGTTCCTCAATTTCCTGCTTAAAACCTTCATCAAGGCTGTTTTCGGCGTCTTTTTTGCTGCAGGCAGCCTCAAGACCGAGGGCCAGAACCCTGTCCATATCAAACACAGCAGCCAGCGCCCCATTAGTTGCCGGGCCTTCCCGCAGTAAACCCCAAAGTTCCGCCAGCGCGCGCGGGGTGGAAAGATCGTCTTCAAGCGCAGCGTTAAAGGCGTTTATGTACTTTGCTGTTTTTTCCGGAGTTAAT
>JAIRUY010000079.1 GCA_031254175.1 Treponema sp. | reverse complement strand
GTTCTTCGGTATTCTTCATACACAATTTGTACACTTTCATTATATAAATTTTTATTTAATCTTTTTTATTTTTTCCGCCGGCCTTCAGTATCTTATGTATTTAAAATCGTGCTTTCCCTTGTTTTTATTACCTATGGATTAATAATAATATTTCTTGAAACAATTATTTCAGTAATCGCCGGAGGAAACGTATGAAAAAACTTTACGCCTTAAGGGGCGCGGCACAATGTGAGAATACAATAACAGATATTTGTGATCAGACTGCTATTATGTATGATGATTTACTTTCGATAAATAAACTGGAAGAAGGAGACATCGTATCTGTTATATTTTCTCAGACAAACGATCTGAATGCGGTTAACCCGTCCGCCGCTTTGCGCAAGAGCGGCAGGGCAGGGCAGTTGGCGCTTTTTTCAACTTTGGAACCGGATACCGAAGGCTCTCTGGAACGCACTGTAAGAGTAATTATCCATTGTTATCTTGAGGAAGGGGCACAGCCGCGTCATATTTACCGGAACGGCGCCGAAGTTCTGCGCCCCGACAGAGTTTGAATTGGGGGAAAATGTTTTGCGAATTTTTCGCGTAACAGTTTACTGCCCGCTTAGTCTTAAATATTTCCAGACCTCTTTTGTTTCCTGGCCCAATCTCCAAAAGCCGATTGCCCTTACATCCATGGATTCATACATACTCATGCGGGAGGAAAGCGAATACTCATCTTCGAAGAAAACCCTTGTTGAAACATTTTTGTTGTATGTAAAGGTCGGAATTCCGTTTTCATATTTTATGTCAGTGACTTTATTGTCGTTGATTATGTTTTCTATGCTTGAATGAACCAGGGCGCGTGACGGACTGTAATCGCCCCATGCCCGTCCGTAAAAAGGAAGCCCCATAATCAGTTTTTCCCTTCCGATTGTACGGAATGAATAATCGGCAACACGGCGGCACCAGTCAATGGAAGCGACAGAGCCCGGTCTTGAGCCAGACCAGTGTTCGTCATAGGCCATTACAAGGATTCTGTCGACGTGAGGTAAAATATTTTGGTAGTCGTATACATCATCCGCGATTCTTCTTGTACGGGCGGCAAGGGCAACGGTGAACATTTTGTCAGCCGGCAGCCCTGCGCGTAATTCTATGAGAAAAGAAAGATACGCCTGTGCTGAGCGCGTGGGAACATTTTCAAAGTCAATCTGTAAACCGTCGTAGTTTCTTGCCGCGGCAAGCAGATCGGCAATCAACGCCTTACGTTCCTCGCTGCCTTCTCGAAGGGTAAAGTACGAGAGAGCGCGCCCATTGCAGGCGACAACAAGATGTACCCGCCCCGGAAAGTTTAAGGCCGATCTTCTCGGTACATCGGTCAGTTTTCCGTATGAATCAATTTCAGCGCCAAAGTAGCCGATGTCAGTCAGGGGAAGCCCCCTTACTAAAGCCGCTTCCCTGCCTGCAACCACATATGCCCATATTTCTTCAAATTCAGAAACAGGCAAATCCTTTCCCGGTAAGTGAATAAAAGCTGTCAGGTCTTCTTCTGTTTCTATGACTTCAGCCGTATTTTCTTCTGGATTTTCGTCAAGCAATTTTTGATTTGCCGGAGAACCGGAACAAAATGCAAGTAATAAAATTAAAAAAACTATTATACCTGCTTGTGAAAAAATAATAAGCTTAGAATGTTTCATTGTTTTTAGTATAGTGTTTATGAATTTAAAATACAAACATCAGGGCACCTTTAAAGGTTCTCATTATTGCGGGTTTTACGGAAAAATCTCTGTGAACATGGTTTAAACTCTTCTAGGTGAAGCGAACGTGAGAAATATTCCATAACGGCAGGCAAATCGATTGTAATGACAGAATTCTGTCCATCAGCTTTTTCCAGGAATTTCGCGAGAAGCGCCTTGCCAAGACCCATTCCACGGTATTCCGCCTTTACTTCAAGCTGGCGTATTTGCAGAGAAGAAGAATTTTTTAAAGCGCAGATAAATCCCGAAAACTCACCCCCCGCGCTTTCCGCGACAAAACAAAGATCTCCCGGAAAAACAAAAGGATTTTCCGCTTCAAAAACAGCGGAAACAGCGTCGTCTTTTTTTTCTTCAATACATAACTTATGCAAGGCTGACGCTTTTTCACAGTCGGCTTCTTTGCCTTCTCTTAAAATAAAATCTTCATGAATAAGTGAAACATTGTCTTCCGGTTCAAAACCAACAGGCGTAAGCCCCCACTCTTCCCTCATGGAATTGTACCAGGCAAATATTTCATTTTTCATTTCCTGTTCCTTGAATCTGAACCACATCTTTTCGATTTCAGGATATTGTTCAAGGACATTTTTAAAAAAACGAAAAACCCCCTTGTTTTTATTAAGAGCGGCGAACAATTCATGACAGACAACCGGATTTTTTAAACTTACGGTAAAACGTTCCATAATGCGGTATCCGTTCTGGGGACTCCATTCGGGCAGAGAAATAAAACGCCCATCGTTCTCCCCTGTATTTTCCGCACTGACAACCTGAACCTTTTGTGTATCCAAAAAAAATTGCCCTTTTTGATTTTCCATGTGAAAGAGAATTTCGTCTATCAGTAT
The DNA here is from genome assembly GCA_031254175.1 of Treponema sp. Taxonomy (GTDB): domain Bacteria; phylum Spirochaetota; class Spirochaetia; order Treponematales; family Breznakiellaceae; genus WQXQ01. The sequence goes on along the minus strand of JAIRUY010000079.1, from coordinate 1,148 downwards.
TTTATCCAGCTCAAAATGCATTATACACCTTTAAAATATATGCTAAAAAACATAGTTTGGATCCTGTCGGAGGCCAAGTATTTATTTTAGCATACATTTCATAATATACCCAGTTGAACTTGAGTGATAGCAGGAAATATTTATTTTTGATATAATATTTTCATGGAAATAATGAAAAGAACAACTGACTGCGGTTCTTTGCGAAAAAACGATGCCGGCCGCACTGTAATTTTAAATGGGTGGGTTCACCGCAAGCGAAATCACGGCGGTATTTTTTTTATTAACTTAAGAGATCGTTATGGCATAACACAGGTTACGGTTGATACGGAAAAAAATGCGGAACTTGCCGCTTTATGTGATGAACTGCGGAATGAATATGTAATTGCCGCCGAAGGGAAAGTGATTGCGCGGCCTTCCGATATGCTTAATCCTTCCATGGAAACAGGTGAAATTGAAATTGCGGCTGAAAAGATTATAATTTTAAATAAATGTGAAGTTTTGCCGTTTCAGATTGACGAAGAATCCAGGGCAAACGAAGAATTAAAGCTAAAGTACAGGTATCTCGATCTTCGTTCCGCGGTGATGCAGAATAATATTAAGATGCGAAGCCAGACAACTTTTGCGGTGCGTGAATGGATGACGTCTAACGGTTTTTATGAAATTGAAACTCCTACCTTTATAAAGTCCACGCCGGAAGGAGCGAGGGATTATCTTGTCCCTTCCCGTTTATATCCCGGAAAATTTTATGCCCTGCCTCAGTCACCGCAGCTTTACAAGCAAATTTTAATGGTAGCCGGCTTTGACAAGTACTTTCAGATTGCCCGCTGTTACCGTGACGAAGATTCAAGAGGAGACAGGCAGCCTGAGTTTACGCAGATTGACATTGAAATGTCCTTTGTCACGAGAGACGATGTTTTGTCCATGACAGAGGCGCTGATGCGCCATGTTTTTAAAAAAGTTAAAAAAATTGATTTGCCGCAGCAATTCCGTAGGTTAACATGGGAAGAAGCGATCGAACTTTACGGCAGCGACAAACCCGATCTGCGTTTTGATATGCAGTTAAAGGATTTTGCTCCGTTTGCGGAAGGAAGCGGTTTTCAGGCGTTTACGGACGCGCTTTCACAAGGAGGGGCTGTTAAGGCGCTTGT
>JAIRUY010000031.1 GCA_031254175.1 Treponema sp. | reverse complement strand
AGTTGAACTAAATATTAATACAGTTCCGCCGGGCAGATAAAAACGGGCGGTATTGTCTTTTACTGCCATATACTCAGGATTAACGTGTGAACTCCCGTTAATCCCGGCCAGCGTTAATCCTTTTCCCCTCTTTTCTTCCAGACTGAATTCCAAGCCGCCAAAATAAATTTTTACTCCGTCTGTTATTGCATGTTTGCTTTCTGCGTTTTCATCTGTGACCGCAGGTATTTCGCCGCCTGCTTCTTTCGCCGTTGATGACGGCAAATTATTTAAGTAGAGGCCTCTTATAGTCATAGCGCCCGCTGACAGAGAAAAACTTCCCCTGTTTGAGAATTGCATCATTACCAGTAAAACAAATACTATGCAATAAAGAGCGGTAAGGCTTAATACCCGCAGCGCTATAGGTTTTTTCATTACTGTTACCTTTTTTATATAAACCGGTTACCTTGCCGATTTATTAATTAGACTTGTTCGACAACCAACCGGGTTGTCGAACAAGTCCATTGTTGTATACTATAATGCTATCATGAATGACAGATTAATTGGAAGTATAAACCGCCGCAAGCGGAGCCGTAAAAACTTCTTCCTTAAACTCGCCTTCCGAGGGATGGTTAGTACAACAGTATTTTTTCTCATTTTTACAGGTTTTACGCCTTTTCTTTTTTCTCAGGAAAATAATCTGGAGACAATATTTGATGAGGTTGCCCAACTGCTTGCAAGCAGGGATTTTTCTTCCGTCATTGAACTGTTTGACAGCCTGCCGTCTGAAGAAGCCGAAAAAACGGAAGTTCTCATTATAAAGGCTTCTGTTTTTAATTCTGCCGGCAGATCGGCAGAAGCAAGGGAAATCGCGAATCGAATTATAGCCAATGACAGAAATAATACAGAAGCTTTGATGGTTTTAGCGGATGCTGCCGCGCTTGAAGGCAGAGAACGAGACAGACGAAATTTTCTGGAAAGGGTAATTGCCATAGATCCGGGTCATGCAAGGGCGCTTAATGATTTGGGCAATTTGGCTCTTGGAGCTACAAATCTGTTTGTTTCCGGTCAGTATTTTGACAGAGCCCTTGCTGCCGAGCCTGAAAACGGAGAAGCGCTTGTGGGACGGGCGGTCATATACCGTTACAACAGGGACTACAGGAGGTCGGAGCAGCTTTTAAATCGTGCCGCGAATTTATATCCCCAATGGGCAAGACCGCTTCATGAACGGGCAAGGCTTTATAAAAGCGCGGGATTCTACACTGATGCGCTGACAGATCTGAATGATGCGTTAAAACTTGAGCCCGATAATTACTGGATGCTTCTTGATCGCGGCACTGTTTTTATGGATGTAAACCGTAAAGAAGACGCTCTAAGAGATTTTTCCAGAGCGATAGAAATTGAACCGGAAAATTTTCTTGCGTATGTATACAGTGCCGGTATCAAGGAAGAATTCGGCGATTATGCCGGTGCGGAGCAGGATTACAGAAAACTGGCAAGACTTAAACCGGATTATTATTTTGCTTTTGAAAGCATTGGCGTTATCAAAATGAAGGATAAACAATGGGCAGCAGCCAGAGATGCTTTTCTGGACGCCTACAGGCAGGCGCCGAGGGAATATTCCTATGCTTTGCTGGCGGCAATTAACTGGATGCGCGCAGGCAGGCAAAACGATCCAAGGCAGTTTTTGGCGCAGGTTATGAGAACAGCTCCGAGAGATACTCTTGATTACGCAATGCTGAGGCTTTTTCATGATCTTTCCGGCGATGTTGATGTCGCCGCAAGGGTTGAAAGAGAACAGAATATTCATACAAAATCCAGGATGCTTTTTTATCTTGCGTCTTACTATGATATAAGGGGAAATGTTACATTGGCAAACACATATTATTTAATGGTACAGGAACTTGATGTTACCGCAAGCATAGAATGGCGCCTTAATGAATGGATTCTGGCGGAAAAGGGACTGGGCTTCAGGGTGGAAAGATGAAAGGTAATATTGTAACAATAACCCTGAACGGAAGAGAATTTAAACTGATTGGCACTGCTCATGTCTCCCGTGACAGTATTGAAGAAGTCAGAAACATCATTTGCGAAGAAAAGCCGGACATGGTCTGTGTGGAACTGGATCAGGGACGGTACAATGCAATAGCAAAAAATGACAATTGGGAAAAATTAAATCTGTCTAAAGTTTTCAGAGAAGGAAAGGGGTTTTTGCTTATTGCCAACCTTGTTCTTTCAGGTTTTCAGCGCAGGCTTGGCAATGAATTGGGAGTAAAACCGGGAGAAGAAATGAAAGTTGCGGTAGAAACCGCGCAGGAATTAGGGCTCCCGTACACTCTCTGCGATCGTGAGGTGCAGACAACTTTGCGCCGGGCATGGGCTCGCTGCAGTTTATGGAGCAAATCAAAACTTCTGGCAACGCTTTTGGCAAGTGCGTTTTCTACCGACAAGCTCAGCGAACAGGAAATTGAAAACCTGAAAAACAAAAACGAACTTGAAGGTATGATGGGTGAACTTGCAGAATATTTACCGGGAGTTAAGACAACTTTAATAGATGAAAGAGATCAATATCTTGCGTCAAAAATTTGGACTTCAACGCCGCAGGAACCAAACAAAAGAATTGTCGCTGTAGTCGGCGCGGGACACCTGCAGGGGATGAAAGCGCATCTTGAAAAACTCAATGAAGGTGAAGAAACCGCCGATGTAAGCGAATTGGATAAAATCCCAAAACCCGGCTTTTTTTCCAAAGCGGCGCGTTTTATCATTCCTGTCATAATTGTTTCTCTTTTGGCGGCCGGATTTATTAAAGCGGGAGGAGATACCGGCGTTTCAATGATAATGCAGTGGATATTGTGGAACGGATCTCTCGCGGCGCTTGGAGCTGCAATTGCCCTTGCTCATCCGCTGGCGATTCTTGTTTCATTTGTTGGCGCGCCGATAACAACTCTTAGTCCTTTTATCGGAGTGGGGATACTCTCAGGTCTTGTTCAGGCAGCGCTTCGTAAGCCGCGGGTCTCGGATGTTCAGAGTATTATGGAAGATACTGCCAGCATCAAAGGCGTTTACCGTAACAGAATAACAAAAGCGCTTTTGGTATTTTTCTTTTCCAGTCTTGGCAGCTCGATAGCTTCTTTTGTTCTAATACCGAGACTGGCCGGGATGCTGGCAGGTTAGAAAAGAAACAATTATTTTTTTATTTTTACTCAATTCTCTTTATTCTGGCGCCGAGGGAAGCAAGCCTTTCTTCCAGGTTTTCATAACCGCGTTCAATTTGATAGATATTGCGGATAACGCTTTTGCCTTCTGCGCACATGGCTGCTATGAGCATTGCCATTCCGGCGCGTACATCCGGACTGATAAGTTCTGAGCCCTGCAGTTTTGACGGACCTGAAATTACGGCGCGATGCGGATCGCATAACACAATTCTTGCGCCCATTCCAATCAATTTATCCACAAAGAACATCCGCGATTCATACATCTTTTCATGTATTAATACTGTTCCTTTTATCTGCGTTGCGACAACAAGTATGATACTGACAAGATCAGGCGGGAAACCAGGCCACGGCGCATCGTCTATTTTCGGGATCATTCCGCCAAGATCGTGATTAACTTCCATGCTTTGGTTTTTGGGCACATGAATGACAGTTCCCTCATGCGCCCAGACAATGCCCAGCTTGCCGTATGCGATTTTTGCAGGACGCATATCCTCGCGTCTGGCTCCTTCAATATGAATATCTCCGCCTGTAACGGCGGCAAGGCCGATAAAGGAACCAACTTCCATAAAGTCAGCGCCGATTTCAAATTCGCAGCCTGTAAGTTTTTCTACTCCTGTAATGTAAAGAATGTTTGAACCAATTCCTTCTATCTTTGCGCCCATTAAAATGAGCATTCTGCAAAGATCCTGTACATGAGGCTCGCTTGCGGCATTTGTTAAAATTGTTTTTCCTTTTGCAAGAACAGCGGCCATGATCGCGTTTTCAGTTGCGGTGACAGAGGCTTCATCAAGAAAAATGTCCGCGCCGGTGAGTCTTTTTGCCGTAAATGTAAAGTTATTGCCCACTTTTACTTTTGATCCCAGTTCGGTTAATACCAGAAAGTGAGTATCAAGCCGTCTTCTTCCGATAACATCGCCTCCCGGCGGCGGAAGGATTACCTTTCCGGTTCTTGCAAGAAGCGGACCTGCAAAAAGAATGGAAGCTCTTATTTTTTTTGCCTGTTCCTCAGGTATTTCACTAAATTTAATATTCTGTAATTGAAGCCGGTAAATGTTTGGCTGAATATTTTCAACAGTTCCACCGAGGGCAGAAAACACCTCCAGCATCACCCTTACATCTTCAATGTCGGGGATGTTTTTTAAAATAACCGGCTCATCAGTCAAAAGCGCTGCTGCGACGCATGGAAGAGCGGCATTTTTATTGCCGCTCACCTTTATTGTTCCGTTTATTGGCACTCCGCCGTTGATATGGTACTCACTCATAAGATGACTTTACATTTAATAAAAAAAAAATGATAGTATAGGTCATGAACTTTTTACCTGGTGTTTCATCACGCATCGGCCCATGGTCTTTTTACCGGCAGGCTTTAACGATTGCCCTGCCTGTGATGCTGCAGCAGTTAATTATGAGTATGGTATCTCTGATCGACAGTTTTATGGTTGCCGGTCTTGGAGATGTCAGTATGGCCGCTGTAAATGTAACCAACCACATTGTTTTTGTTTTCATGGTAATCATCAATACTATATGTCAGGCCGGAGGTATTTACATCGCTCAATTCAACGGCGCAAATGATGCTGCCGGAATGAAAAATGCCTACAGTTTTAAAGTGCTTTTTGGCATTGGTGTTTCAATTATCGCTTTTGTGGTTTGCCAGAATTTTTCACATCAAATAATCGCGATGATGACAATCGATAACGCCGCGCAGGAAGAAATTGTTGTTGTTGGTTCCGGCTATTTTAGAATTGTTTCATGGTCATTTTTTCCCATGGCAATTTCCATTTCCATAGCAACCAGTTTCCGTGAGATTGCCAAACCAAAAATTCCGCTTATTATTTCCGCTTCAACTGCGGTAATTAACGCATTCGGAAACTGGGTTCTTATATACGGCAATCTCGGTGCGCCTCGCCTTGAAGTAGCAGGCGCGGCTTATACAACACTAATTTCCCGTACGCTTGAGGTTACTGCATTTATTGTTTATGCGGCGTATTTAAAACCGCCGTTTTTTGCCGGCCTTAGAAGATTGTTTGTCATTAACAAAAAATTAATAAAAGAAATCATGGCAAAATCAGGAATGATTTTTGCTTCGGAGATGTCATGGATTGTGTCTGAAACACTTATGATTGCAATGTACAACAGGAGAGGCGGCGCGGAAGTTGTCGCCGGTATGGCAGCCGGATGGACTATCGCGAATCTCTTTTTCCTGCTTTTCAACGGATTGTGGACAGCCTCTTTTGTACTGGTGGGCGGCGCTTTGGGCGCAGGTAAACTTGATGAAGCCCGCAGCAGGGCAAGGTGGTTAAAATGGGGAGGAGCTATTGCGGGAATTGCTGTTGCTATTCCCGGCGCTGCAATAACTTATGCTCTTGTTCCGGTTGTGTTTTTTAATCTTACGGCTGCAGCCAGAATGAATTGTCTTGGACTTGTCCTCGTGATTTTGGCTTATTTGCCTGTTTGGTGTTATATAAATGTTCAGTTCGCAATTTCCCGCGCCGGCGGTGACACTGCAATGGGTATGTACACCGATGTTTCTGTTAATACTGTTCTTTTTGTTCCGGGCGCTGTTATTCTTTCTTTGTTTACAAATGTCGCGCCGGTGCCGATGTTTGCGCTGCTCAAACTAACCGATTTTGTTAAAATATTTATTGCCGGCCGCCTTCTCCGCAGGGAAAAGTGGGTAAAAAATTTGACAGAGAGTTGAGCCTCTTCTTCCCCTTTCATTTTTTCCTTTTGCAGGATAAAATATCACTACAAGATGAAATCAATCAAAAAACGAATCGTGAATTTCTTTATTAATGTCGGCACATCCGGAAAATTTAAATCTACAGTGGAATTAATCATGTCCGACGATATTATGCGTCATATAGCAATGAATTGCATAATTTTCTTCGGCTTTTTTATTCTTGCGGCTTTTGCAGTGAAGAATTTTATGCGGGAAGTGTACACCGACGCTGCCGCTTGTGCCGTTATGGCATTAATATGCGTCATATCTTTTGTGTTGAGCCGCACAAAAGCGCCTCAGTATGTTCCTGCCGGTCTGGTTTTTATTTCTTACGGCCTAATGTGCATTGTGCTTATAACGATAGGGGAAGCAAGCGGCGCAAACTTCCTTTTTATTTTTGTGTTTCCGTTGTTTACGTTTATGCATTTTGGAATGCGCGGCGGCATAATAGCATCAACGATTTTTGTCATAATAGTGTCTTTTGTAATGTTTGTTCCTGGAATATCGCGTTACAATTATCATTTTGACGTTTCAATACGCATGCTGGCAGTATATATTCTTGTTTTTTTTATGATAAGTGTAATGGAAGTTACCAGAAATAAAAAAGACCGTATGATAAAAACACAGAATGAATGGCTGCAGAAACTCAGAAGAGAAACGGAAACAGCAAACCGCACTCTGGAAATAGCAGTTCAGATGCGCACAATTGAACTGGAAAAGCAGACAGAGATCGCCATTCAGGCTTCTATGGCAAAAAGCCGGTTCCTTGCCAGAATGAGTCATGAGATACGCACGCCCCTGAACGCGGTGATAGGACTTTCAGAGATTGAGCTTCAGGGAAATCTGCCGGAGAAAAACAGGAATAATATCCGGCAAATACATCAGTCCGGTTCAGTTCTGCTGGGTATAATTAACAATATTCTGGATATTTCCAAAATTGAAGCGGGCAGTTTTGATCTTGTTCCGGTAGAATACGATGCCGCATCTCTTATTAGTGATGCTGTTAATCTTGGCAGGATACGGATTGGATCCAATCCAATAGATTTTGCTCTGGAAATTGACGGAGATTTCCCAAAAAGGCTTTTTGGAGATGAAGTTTGTGTCAGGCAAATTTTAAATAATGTTCTTTCCAATGCTATTAAATATACAAATAAAGGAAGCGTGACGCTCAATGTGTCCTGGAAAAAATCGCTTCATGAAAAGGAACTTCAGATTCGTTTTCTTGTAAGTGATACCGGCAGGGGAATCCGCAAGGAAGACAAGGAGAAACTGTTCGCCGACTATGCTCAGTTTGATACAAAAGAAAACAGGGAGGTTGAGGGGACAGGGCTCGGGCTTGTTATAACTAAAAATCTTGTGGAAATGATGGGCGGCAGTGTTAATGTAGAAAGCGAATACGGTAAAGGTTCTGTTTTCACAATTGAGTTTTTACAAGGTTATGTAGATTCCCAATCGATAGGCGGAGAAACCGCAGAAGATTTAAGGAAATTCCGGTATGTAAGTTCCACAAGAGAAAAAGATATTGACCGTTCATGGATGCCATACGGTAAAGTGCTGGTAGTAGATGATATGCCTGTGAACCTTCGTGTAGCCAAAGGACTGCTTAAACCTTACGGACTTGAAATTGACACCGCAGAATCGGGGAAGGAAGCAATTGAAAAAGTCAGGAATAAAAAGTATGACCTTATTTTTATGGATCACATGATGCCGGAAATGGACGGCATAGAGGCTGTTAGAATTATCAGAAAACTTGAGTATGAAGAAGGTAAAGAATTCACGCCGATTGTCGCGCTTACAGCCAATGCGCTGGCCGGAAGCATGGAGATGTTTCTGTCCAAAGGTTTTAACGGTTTTCTCGCAAAGCCCATCGATCTGCTCCTGCTTGATGAAATTTTAAACCAATGGGTAAGAGATGAACAAAGCATGGAAACTTTACAGCAGGCAGAGAATGAGAAAAACAGGAGAAAGGAAGCAGTAGAAACCCCGGGTGACATTCTCCGTCCGCAAACTCCCGGCTCCGCATTATTTAATATTCCCGGACTTGACGCTGAATACGGTATTAAAATAACAGGAGGCTCAATAGAACAATACCGGGAGGTTCTGACTGTTTTTCTGGGAGAAGCGAAAAACAGGCTGCCTGTACTGCAAACTACGCCTGACGCAGACAATTTACATTTATTTGTTATCCAGATTCATGCGCTTAAAAGTGCGTTGGCGTCTATAGGAGCCGGGATATCGGCAGAAGCGGCAAAACTTGAAGCGGCAGGTAAAGCCGGAGATATGGCCTTTGTTCAGGAAAATCACAGCATTTTTGCGCAGCATCTTGCGGAATTGATAAAAAACTTATCAGCCTGTTTATCTTTATGTTGACATTTTCAATAAAAAATGTATATTGGTATTTATAGAAAGAACTGTATTTATACCTGCTATGCGGAGGGAATCTTCCGGTTATGTCATTGTCAATGATTTAACATTAGCAAATCAGGTTAAAAATTTTTTAGGAGAAGTTTATGAAAAACAAGCTTTTATTGGCATTACTGGTACTTTTTGTATGCGGTATGATTATTGGCTGCGGCGGCGATAATGCAGCAAAACCAAGTGATGTAAAAGTAGAGTCAAAAACTGGTTATTACCTTGTAACTTGGACTGTGAAA
>JAIRUY010000002.1 GCA_031254175.1 Treponema sp. | reverse complement strand
TCAGCGCAATCGCCGCGTCCCTTGTTGCCTGATCTATAATCCAGTATTCGCCGTCAGGATATTCATTTAATATATCAACCGGGATTTTGTATTTTTTACAAGAACTGCCGGACTTTGTCTTTTTACGAACCTGCTCTCCGTGCGCCGCCGCTGCCGCCTCGGCCTCTTCAAGAGCGCGTGCGACAGCGTTGTTATCGTTACCGGGTTTGATATTAACAACTGCGGGCGGCAATTCATCTGTATCGAATTCATCCTCAGTATTTTCTTCATCTAACTCTTTATAAAAACATTCGCTGTTTTTTATTTCTCCCGTATTTGAATAATCAGCGGAAACATTATCAACAACATGCAATTCGGTTTCAGAAGCAATATCTTCATTAACAGCAGCATTTGCAGGCGGCGGAAGCAGGTTTGGCTTGCGGCGGATTACTACCGCGTTTTCTTTAAAGAAAAGCGCATTTCTTAAAACCTGCAAAAGAAGCACTTCAACTACAGTAATGGAAATTATAAGAAGGCTAAAACCGGTCTTGCCGGTAAAATTCAGCAATGAAAAATGTGCAGCCTGATTTTCAAAATCTCTTGTAAAAGAAAACCCGACAACAAGTGTCAGAAATGGGAATATACAGGCGCTAAGAACAAAGATACGATCCGGCCGCCATTTGGGATCTGCCAGAATAAAAGCCGCATAAGCCAGATGCACGGGAATTAAAAGTGAAAGAAGCCCAAAAGAACGCGTAAAAAGGATTCCCGGAACAACAAAGAAATCATTTTTCCCAAACAATGCAGACAGAAGGGACAGTCCCATCAATACACTGCAAAGTCCAAGAAAAACAGCAAACGCAACGGCAAAAAAGCGTATCCTGTAATATTGATCGCCGGATATTTTTGTCTTAAAGTTGATCATGGTCAGTGATATTCCTCCTCTTTATTATCGGCGGATTTGACTATACAAATTAGGAGTTGGCGGTACACAGAAGCAGGTATCTTGCAGTCAATAATGTCATTTTGTATAGTCAAATCTGATGAGTGACGGGATTTATATGGACAGAAAACCTCCGGCAAAGCCGCCGAATTGCCTGAAATGCGCCCATTTCAAAGTTACATGGGACACCATGTTTCCGCGCTCATGTGAAATCTTTTCAATAAAGTGCGGCAATCTGCCTTCTCAGGAGGTGTTCCGCGCAACCGGAGAAAATTGTCCTTCGTTCAGGCTAAAAGAAGGGCTAAAGGACAAAATGTAATTGCTGTGCCGCTTATCATTACAAGGTATTAGTTCGAGCCCCGGAATCGGCTGAATTTTTGATATTTTACCGAAATTTACTCCATTTTTCATTTCTCTAGACAAATTTCATCATTTGTTCTATAATATATACATAATTTATTTTCTCCAAGCAGTAAATAGGAGGCTTTGCTCTTAATATTTAAGGTTGCCGGGTAAATTATAAATCGAAAACATCTTATTCCAACGCTTTTTTCATGTGCGGCGCTGGTTTATATGGTATACTACCTATTAAGGAGTTTAGTTTGAATATTCTTAGTTTAGCGGGTTTTTTTGGAATCTTCGCAGCCATAATCATAAGTATCCTGTGGGGCGGCAACCCTATTACCGCCTACCTTGATATACCCTCATTTTTTGTTGTTGTTGTTGCTTCTGTTTGTATGGTAATTTTCGCCGGCATAAAACCCAGCGACAGTCTGGGAATGATAAAACTATTTTCTCTATCTATAAAAAAACACAATTTCGGCGAACTGGAAATTGCAAAAATGCTGATGGGTTTTTCGGAAAAAGCCAGAAGAGAAGGCCTTCTTGCTCTGGAAGACGATATAACCGATATAGACAACGAACTTCTTAAAACCGGTCTTCGCCTTACTGTTGACGGCACTGACGGAGCAATTATCCGAAACCTTTTGGAAATTGAAATAAACAAGATACAGGAACGCCATGCAAGAGGACAAAAGTCATTTGACCTGTGGGCGGCAGTTGCGCCTGCATCCGGTATGTGGGGAACGGTTGTCGGTCTTGTAGGTATGATGAAAAACTTGGACGATCCGTCATCTGTCGGCCCAAACATGGCGCTGGCCCTTATAACAACTCTTTATGGTTCCGTTGTCGCAAATGCTCTTGCGATTCCGACTGCCAGAAGGCTGCGTGTGCTTGATGCGGAAGAGGCAAATGTAATAGAAATGATAATCGAAGGCGTCCTTTCAATACAGGCCGGAGATAATACCCGCATCCTGTGCCAAAAATTTCTTGCTTACATGTCAAAAGAAGACAGCAATGCTCTCAGAGCCGAGTTTTTAAAGGATTGATATGGCATTGACAAGAAAGAAAAAACGAGATGATGAAGGCGGCGGAGGCGACGGCTGGCTTGCCACTTATGCCGACATGATTACCCTGCTGCTGTGCTTTTTTGCTATTCTCTTTAACCCCATCGCTGAAGAAAAAAAAGAAGACATCCTGCAGGCAATCAGTGATTATTTTTCCAGAGCAGGTATGGGATATTCATTATCGCCGGGACGGCTTGCATCATCAGGCAACACAATAATGTCTCTTCCTGCTCAAAGCAGGGGAAGAGCGCTCGGAGATGCCCTCAGAATGGCGACAAGCCTTTTTACTCCGCAAATACGTTCCAATCAGGTGAAAGTTACCCAAGACGAGCGGGGGCTGGTGATAACCCTGGCCTCGGATGTTTTTTTTAACCCTGCAAGCGCTACTCTGAATCTGGAGACTTCCCGTTCCGTACTGTTAAATCTGGCGACACTGCTTACTTCCGAAGAGGTGGAAGGACGCAAATTCCGCATCGAAGGACATTCCGATTCCGCATCAATTGATCCTGACGGTCCCTGGGTATCAAACTGGCAGCTTTCCACAGAACGCGCCTTAAGTGTTCTATACTTCCTGAGCTCCCTGGGTATTCCGGAAAAACGCATGTACGTTACCGGATTCGGTGATACAATGCCTGTAAGCTCCAACGATACGCCCGAAGGCAGAGCATACAACAGACGAGTTGATATTATAATATTAAGTGATGGTCATTTATAAACGTATTTTATAACAAGGAGTGAAATAATGAGTAATTATTATTATCTGGGAGCACAATTACCATATATTATTTATGGTCAGCCTGTTCCTGTTTCTTCCTGGGATTTTCGCGAAATGGCCATGAGGGAAATGGACAGAAGTGATGCCAGAGACCTTGAATTTTGCACACTTGAGCCAATTCCTCAAGAAAAGTTAACTGAAGCCAAAGTCTCTTCAAATCTGATAAAAGCATGGCATAACTGGGAAGAAGTGCTTAGGCTTAATTTGGCAAAAAACCGGAGCATGAAACTAAATAGATACGATGTAGTTTTTGAAAATGTTCCGGAAGCCCCCCATGATGCTGTTGCCGCTGCCAAAAACGCTTTTAATGCGGATTCCCCGCTGGAAGGTGAGTTTATTCTTGATAAAGCCCGGTGGAATGCCATAGAAGATTTTTTGGGCGCTGAATATTTTTCTGCAAATGTGGTTTACGCTTTTTTACTCAAACTGCAGTTGATGGAACGCAAGTTGACTTTTGACGCAGATGAAGGATTTGCGGAATATAAAAACATATATGCTTCAATTCTCACAAAGACAGGAGACCCGGCATGATAGTACCTATGAAAAAAGTTTTCTTTGCGGTTCAGGAAAAGGATCAAAAAGACGCGTTAAAAAAACTTCGAAAAACCGGAGTAATGCATCTGGAAATCACAAGTATTCCTTCGGAAGGACTTACCAGAGCAATTGAACATAAAGCAAGAGCGGAAGACGCGATGGGTATTATTCGTTATTTTAAACCGCCCAAAAAAAAGAAATCCGAGCATAAGAAGCCTGCAAAGGAACGCCGCCATCTGGATCCCGCCGCTCCTGTGCCGGAGAGACCGGATTTATTAAAATTAATGATTAGCCTGGATAATGAGCATAAGGAATTAAAAGCGCGCCGTTTGGAATACGCAAGGGCATACGACCGTGTTCTGCCCTGGGGCGAATTTGATCCAAACGAAATAAGAGATTTGCGTTCCCATGGCGCTGAGCTTTACCTCTATTCATTTTTCCCGGAAGACTTTGAAAAAATCCCTGAAAATATACGATATATAAAATTTGACGAGGATAAAGCTACTGTCCGCTTTGCAACTGTAGGAGAAAAAATTCCCGGCACTCATCATTTCCGCCTTCCGGAAAAACGGCTTTCTGAGTTTAAAAAAGACTTGGATGAAGTAACCGATAAATTGGAAAAACATCAGGAAAAAATAAAAAGTTTCGCTTCCCGCTGGCCCATTCTAAAAAGAGAAATGTTATTGGTTAATAACAGAATTAATCTGGAAGAAGCCCTGGCAAATTATACAAATGTTGAAGGAAAACTGCCTGAATACAATATTTCTTATCTTAAGGGTTATATCCCCACAGAGGATGTAGCTAAAGTAAAGACGGCAGCCGTTGAAAACAATTGGGCGCTTGCAATAGACGACCCTGCGGAGGATGATGCAGTTCCTACCAAACTCAAAAATCCCCGTGCCATAAAATTACTGGATCCTCTTCTCGATTTTCTTGATTTAACGCCCGGTTACCGCGAAGTAGACATATCATTATGGTTCCTGTTGTTTTTCACTATTTTCTTCGGGATGATTTTCGGAGATGCCGGCTACGGTTTATTGCTGTTTGGCGCGACAATGTTCGGCATTTTCAAGACAGCAAAAAAAGGCGTTCCCGCCATATTAAAACTCCTGTGCCTTCTGAGTATATCCAATATAGCGTGGGGGGCTATAAACTGCGCATGGTTTGGCATACCTATTGAGCGTTTGCCGTCCTTCCTGCAGGATATTTCTCTGTCGTATTTTAACCCCGCTAAAAACGCATACGGACAGGCTGGAGTCGATCAAAATCTTAAATTACTTTGTTTTACTTTGGCAGCGGTGCATATTACCATCGCTCAGCTTCATGTTTTGATAAAAGACATTAAAAGAAAGAGCCTTAAGGTATTCTCCGATATTGCCTCAATAGGAATGTTATGGGGAATGTACAATGTGGTATTGTTTCTTGTCGCAAGCAGTGATTTCAGACCATTTACCATTTGGCCGTTTACCATTCACATTATAGCCGCAGGTGTCATCATTAATTTTTTCCTGAAGTATTATGATGGAAATATTGGCAAATCTATACAAGAAGGCCTAAAAAACATCTTTTCGGTAATTCTGGGTGTCAGTGATGCTTTTTCCGATATAATGTCGTATATCCGCCTGTGGGCGGTTGGTATGGCAGGCGCCGCTATTTCGACAATGGTAACCGAAATGGCAGGTCCCATGCTGGGAAGTTTTTTGATTTTCCTGGGGATTATATTACTGTTATTTGGACATGGATTGAATATCATTTTAACAGTACTTTCTGTTCTGGTTCATGGTGTACGTCTTAACATTCTGGAATTTTCAGGCCGTGCCAATTTGACATGGGCAGGAATAAGATATAAACCGTTCGTAGAAACGGTAAAAAATATTTAGGAGTAGAATATGAATAATTTAGGTGTATTAGGAGCTAACTTGCTGCTGGGAATCACTGCTCTTGGCGCCGGCATTGGTATAATGATTGCCGGTGCTGCAACGATTGGGGCATGGAAGAAGTGTTATAATCAGAAAAAAGCAGCGCCAATGCTTTTGCTGGCTTTTACCGGCAACCCGCTTACTCAGGTACTTTACGCTTATGTCCTTATGGGCGCTGTCAGGACAGCTGCTATCGCCAATCCGGCAAATGGTTTGGCATATCTTGGTTTATGCGCAGCATCCGCGCTTGCTTTGGCAGGAACCGCATACGCTCAGGGCAAAATTGCCGCTTGCGCTGTTGAAACTCTGGTTGATACCGGCAAAGGTTTTGCTCAATTTTATATTGTTATGGGTATTGCTGAAACAGTCGCCCTTTTTACACTGGTTTTCTCAATGGGAGCTTTGTAACTAACGTTTTTACATTAAAGTTGTTCGAAAACTGCAAATCGAAGATACATTGTTTAAGAACAACTTCCTTAAATATTTAATGAGATGAGTGCAGGGCGGTGTCCGAAAAGTAACCGACTTCTTGGACAGCCCCTTGCATCTCTAAACCTTCTCCCAATTTTTTTAAGTTTTATTTTTCGCCAACGCATGTACCAACAGCCTTGGCGGTGTCAATCATATAATGATCAACAGGAACATTTCTGACCTTGCCCTCCGGAACACTTAGATCAACAGAGCCAATCTTATCGCCGATAAGAGCCACCATACGGCCGTACTCACCCCTTGCAAGAAGATCTGCGGCGGCAGTGCCGAGGCTGGTTGCAAGAACACGATCAGAAGCGCTTGGAATGCCGCCACGCTGCATATAACCCAAAACTGTTGCACGAGTTTCCATGCCGGTCTCTTTCTGAATTTCATTGGCAACACGGTAAGCTGCGGAAGGTCCGTTTTCAAGACGGTATTTTTTTCGTTCTTTTTTATCCATTTCGGATTCTTCGACAGACATTGCGCCTTCCGCAACAACTACAATCGAAAATGTTTTTCCCGATCTGGCGCGTTTTTCAAGATGACGGGAAATTACATGCATATCGTAAGGAATCTCCGGAAGGAGAATAACATCGCCGCCGCCGGCAACTCCGGCATAAAGGGCAAGCCAGCCGGCCTTGTGACCCATCAGTTCAATAACAATAACGCGGCTGTGGCTTTGCGCAGTTGAATGAAGCCTGTCAATTGCCTCTGTGCCAATAGACAGGGCGGAATGAAAACCAAATGTTCTGTCAGTGCCGACAATATCGTTATCAATGGTTTTCGGCAGACCGATTACGTTCAGCCCTTCGCTGGTTAGTTTATAACCGGTTGTGTTTGTGCCGTTTCCTCCCAGCACAACAAGACAATCAAGTCCAAGTTTGTAATATGTTTCCTTTATAGCCGAAACTTTTTCACTGGCAACCTCATCCTTCTCGGCAGCGCCAAAAGGTTTTTCCC
>JAIRUY010000249.1 GCA_031254175.1 Treponema sp. | reverse complement strand
GGTTTTACTGGTTTTGGGAAACGCGGAAGACAAGGGAGATCATATACTCCTTCCAATTTCCGGCAGGGACTGGCCGTTAATGTTAAGGGTAAATTTTAATAGTTCCGCTCTTGCCACCGCAATATATATCTACCGCCCCGATTTTTAAGGGTTTATCATGGCAAAAATATGCTTGTGTCTTACCGGCAAAACCATAGATCAGAATTTGGAAACTCTGAACAAATACCGCAATTTTATAGACATTGTTGAACTGCGCGTAGATTATCTTGAGCCTGATGAACGCCTGTACATACGCCGTTTCCCTGAACTTGCAAGACTGCCAATAATTATGACGATAAGGCGTGACGTTGACGGAGGGTATTTTTCAGGCGGCGAAGGCGCAAGAGTAAAATTATTTGCGCGGGGACTTGCTTACGCCAGCGAGGATTCAAGGAAAAATTTCGCGTATGTAGATCTTGAAGATGATTTTGATGTCCCCAGTCTGGAAGAAGCAGCCAGAACCTTTGGAACCAGAATCATCCGTTCCTGCCATAAGATGGAAGGTACGATTGACAATATTCCGGAAAAAATAAAATCCATGCGGCGGTCAAGTGATGAGATACCAAAGCTGGCAATAACGGCAAATTCCACAGCCGATGTTCTAAAGATGTTCCTTGCCTCAAAAGAAATAAAAGGTTTTGATAAAATTCTTATTTGCATGGGACATCTGGGTATTTATTCAAGAATACTGGCGGAAAGATTCGGGTCTTTTCTGTGTTATTCATTTGCGCTGCCTGATGACACACTGCCCGGTTCATATACGCAAATTGACGCGAAAGAACTGGCAAATTTATACCGCTTCCGGAAAGTAACAAAAAAGACAAAAATTTATGGTATTGTGGGCAATCCGTTAACAGCCAGCCTTAGCCCATGGCTGTTTAATACTGTTTTTGGCCTTGAAAATTCAGACGCGGTATATGTGCCATTTCCGGCAGATTCTATAAATGATTTCATGGAAATTGCGAAAGAACTGGACATTCAGGGTCTTTCGGTTACGGCACCGTATAAAGAAACAGTCCTTCCGAAATTGTTAAAAAGTTCAGCAGAAGTACAATCAATCGGTGCATGCAATACAATGCACCGGACTTCTAAAGAAAACAAAACTTTCACAGGAAACGGCGCAGCTATCGAGAACTGGTTTGGCGACAATACCGATTATTTTGGGTTTTCACATTCGCTTCTTGAGTTTCTGGAAAGAAAGAATTTAAAGTTCCAGAAAGTTACAATCATTGGCGCCGGCGGAGTTGCGCGCGCAGCAGCCTTTGCGATTCACCGGTTGGGAGGCAAGGCTCTGATATTGAATCGTACTGTTCATAAAGCAAGAGCTATCGCATTAAGATATAATTTCCGCTGGGGAGGACTGGATAGCAACGGAACGGCAATGATGACAAAATACTCCAACATAATTATTCAAACATCCTCAGGAAAAATGGATGAACAGGATAATCCTCTTGAACAATATATTTTTACGGGAAAAGAAACGGTAATGGATCTACTTTATATACCGCCTATAACGCCATTCTTAAAGCGGGCTGCGGCTGCAGGATGCAGAACAATCAACGGGTACGATATGGTAATCCGTCAGGCCTGCAGGCAGTATTCATGTTTTTTTGGAAGAGAAATCCCCAAACAAATTTTATCCAGAATAATCACAATGGGAGACAATACATGGAACAGGATTCAACCGGGTCAATAAAAGAGGAAGCGCAGCCTGAGCAGCTAAAGCTGCGTGCGGGCAGGGCTGTTGTTGATGCAATGGTAAAAAGCGGCATGAAACTCGGTCTTGGTACGGGTTCTACCGCCATACATGCGGTGCGAAGGGTCGGAGAACTTTTTACACAGGGAGTTTTGCAGGACATCAGTGTTTTTGCCACCAGTTTTCAAACAGAAATAGAATGTGAAAAATTCGGAATTCCTGTATATTCCCTTAATTCACAAAGACTTTCCTCAGGACTGGATCTGACCATTGACGGCGCGGATGAAGTTGATCCGCAAAACCGCCTGATTAAAGGCGGCGGCGGCGCTTTGTTGATTGAGAAGCTGGCCGCATACGCATCCTTGTCATATGCCATTGTTGTTGACGAATCAAAGCTTGTAGAAAACTTAAGTTTAGCCTTTCCGGTTCCGGTAGAGGTTGTTCCCGCTGCCAGGGTACAAGCCGCAAAAGCACTTGAAAAATTCGGCGCAAATGTTAAACTTAGAGAAGCAGTACGAAAAGCCGGGCCTGTCATCACCGAACACGGGAATTTAGTTCTTGACATTCGTTTTTGCTCTCCCGTAGATCCTGTAATAATGGAAGCTGAATTGAATAAAATTCCAGGCGTAGTGGAAAATGGTTTCTTTACAGGGAATCCTCCTGTAGTTTATATTGCCCGTTTTAACGGAGCAATAGACGTCCGTGGAGTACAGCTTTTGCATGAGGGAAAAAAATGAAAGAAGAAGTAAAAGAAATTGCCATTCGTGTGCGGGCACTAAGAGAAATTGAGAATATTTCTGCAGAAGCTCTGGCACAGGAACTGGGTTTTGACAAGGCCGAATATATCTCATGGGAATCGGGAGAAAAGGATTTCTCTGTTACTGCACTGGTAGAAATAGCCGCGCGCTTTAAGGTTGATCTGTCCGAGATAATAAGCGGGGCAACTTCAAAATTAAAAACATTCTGCGTTACACGTGCGGGAGAAGCGCCGGAAGTAAGCCGCCGCCCAATGTACGGTTATTGGAACCTTGCTTACAATTTTCACCGTAAAAGAGCAGAGCCGTTTCTGGTAGAAGCGTCTGTTGAAACAGAAAATAAACCTATTAGCCTTAACACTCATCCCGGACAGGAATTTAACTATGTATTGGATGGGCGGCTGCTGATATCAATCAGCGGCCATGATATTGAGCTTGGCCCCGGCGACTGCGTATATTACGACTCCGGCGAACCTCATGGAATGAAAGCTTTGGGAGGACAGGCAGCACGCTTTTTAGCATTTGTTTTTTAACCTAATAAACAGGAGAAGCAATAAATATGACATTGCTTGATAAATATTTACCTCGGACAGAATTTGATTCATACGAGGATTTTTATAAAAATTTTACAATCAACATTCCGGAAAATTTCAATTTCGGCTATGACGTAATTGACGTATTGGCAGAGGAAAAAGGAAATGAACGGGCGCTTCAGTGGTGCGATGAAAAAGGAGCGGAAGCCTCATTTACTTTTGAAGAAATAAGAAAACACACCAATAAAGCGGCAAATGTTCTGCGCAAAGGCGGAATTGGCAGAGGCGATCCGGTAATGCTGGTGCTGAAACGCCGCTGGGAATTCTGGCCTGTAATTCTTGCCCTGCATAAACTGGGGGCAATCGCGATTCCCGCAACGCATCTGCTTACTACAAAGGATATCGTTTACAGATGCAACGCTGCCGACATCAAGGGTATTATCTGCGTGGACGATCCTGAGCTGATGCACCGCATTCATGAAGCTGAGGCAATCATGGCGCGAAGCGCAATTTCCTACGGAATGGCGCATCTGCGTTATAAAGCATTTGTCCGCTCGGTTTACACATCTGGAGCTCAAGACCCGGTGCAGGTTATGAAGGAACGCTTCATTGCCAAAACAGCGTCAAAAATGACCGAACCAAATGGATTTTCAGGCAGCATTACGGATGGATATGCCGGATTAGCCGGTACAGGTTGTAAAAAGGAAGCCGGATTTTCAACAGGGGAAGACATCTTGCAATGGGCAGATTTCAGCCCGATGATGAATGAAGCGTCCGATGATTTTCATAAACCTGAAATTGTAAATTCCAACGATGATATTATGCTGCTTTATTTTACATCCGGCACAACAGGAATGCCTAAAATGGTTCGGCATAATTTTACCTATCCGCTCGGCCACATAGCGACAGCAAAATACTGGCATCAGGTTGTGCCGGAAGGATTGCACTTGACGGTTGCCGATACCGGCTGGGCAAAGGCAGCGTGGGGATGTCTTTACGGTCAATGGCTGTGCGGAGCCGGGATTTTTATTTATGATTATGACCGTTTTGTGCCGACTGTAATGCTGGAAATCATGAGCAAGTACCGTCTCACCAGTTTTTGTGCTCCTCCTACAATATACCGGTTTCTCATAAAAGAAGATTTAAAAAAATATGATTTTTCTTCGCTTAAAAACTGTCTTGTAGCCGGAGAGCCTTTGAATCCCGAAATTTATGATCAATTTCTGGCAGGCACGGGAATCAAGCTCCGTGAATGTTACGGCCAGACGGAAATGACGGTTACTCTTTGCACATACCCCTGGCTGAAGCCAAAGCCGGGCTCAATGGGAAAACCCGCGCCCGGGTATGATATTGACCTGATAAGGGAAGACGGAACCTCATGCAATATGGGTGAAGAAGGCCAGCTTGTTGTCCGCACAGATAAACGCATTCCGTGGGGAATGTTCAGCGGGTATCACCGGGACGGGCCTCTGACTGCAAAAGTGTGGAATAATAATGTCTACCAAACGGGGGATGTTGCCTGGATGGACGAAGACGGCTATTATTGGTTTGTAGGACGCAATGATGATGTGATCAAAAGTTCAGGCTACCGCATCGGACCGTTTGAGGTTGAAAGCGCGCTTATGGAACACCCTGCAGTGCTTGAATGTGCCGTAACAGGCGTTCCCGATCCAGACAGAGGGACAATAGTGAAAGCGACAGTGGTACTCTCAAAAAATTTTACAGCATCGGAAGATTTAAAAATTGAATTACAGGAACATGTAAAGAAAACTACAGCGCCCTACAAGTATCCACGGATCGTGGAATTTGCAGGCGAGCTTCCGAAAACAATAAGCGGAAAAATACGCCGTGTTCAAATACGTGAAGAAGACGCAAAATAAGGAAGGAGAAGCGAATGGACGGAATAAACCTTAAGGAACATCTAAAAGAAATTACTCATGACAATTACATCAAGGGTGAATTGTACACGGAATACAATGTAAAGCGGGGCTTGCGCAACGCAGACGGCACCGGTGTGCTCGTCGGACTTACACGCGTAGGCGACGTATACGGATACGATGTTATTGACGGAAAAAAGGTAGCCGTTCCCGGCAAGCTTTATTACAGGGGAATTGATGTTGAAGATATTGCTGCGGCTGCGGCAAAAGAAAGCCGTTTTTGTTTTGAAGAAACAGTTTACCTTCTTCTTTTCGGCAATCTCCCGAATAAAAATGTACTTGAAGATTTTACAGAACTGCTTGGCAGCTCAAGGGCGCTTCCGAAGAATTTCGCGGAAGACGTAATAATGAGGGCGCCTTCTCCTGACATAATGAATAAACTGGCATCTTCGGTGTTGGCGCTTTATTCCTTTGATGAAGATCCGGAAAACCAATCGCCGGAAAATGTAATCCGTCAGTGCGTAAACATAATCGCCCGCCTTCCGACAATAGTCGCGTATTCTTACATGTCCAAAAAACACTACTTTGATAATGAAAGTCTTGTTATTCATCTGTCAGA
>JAIRUY010000100.1 GCA_031254175.1 Treponema sp. | reverse complement strand
CAGCACTACTTTTGATTTAACCGACACTATTAGTACAAATAGAGGCGAACTTTTCCGCACCTATTACCTTGCGAACAATGGCGGAGGGACATATACATGGAACGGCTCTGCGTGGACGGGGCCCTAATAAGGGCGGCGCATTGCAGTAATTCATGTAGTTTTGCATAGCAAAACTCTCAGCTATCCGGCGTGAATAATTTACCGCAGTTGCACAAAGCCGTAGCGTAAATGCTGCCTCGGAATAACTCCCCGGCCGACAGCGCAAAAGCCGTAAGGCGGCATACGGTGTGGGTTCAGAAAAAGCCACGCCAAATCGTGCGTAAATAACGTCCACAGCCGTCAAGCAGCCTTACGGCGTTTGCGCTGTTGGTCGGGGAGTTGCTGTGGGTACGCCCTCACGTTATGGCTTTTGCGCATGCTGTATAAAACTTCCGAAATAGTATAAAATAAAAGTGTAATGTCATGGTTTCAGCAGTTTTCTGCAGTTTATGAATATATTCGTCCTGTTCTGGATGTAGCGCTTCTCGCCTTCCTTCTGTACAAGGGTTATGAGTTTTTGGAAAAAACCCAGTCTCTTCAAATGGTAAAGGGCGCTGGATTTCTCGCTCTTGTTTATGGCATAGCCTTTCTTTTAAACCTTTCCACCCTGCAATGGATATTAAACATTATGGCTCCCGCGCTTTTCATTGCCATAGCCATTATATTTCAGCCTGAATTAAGAAAAATATTTATGAAACTGGGACAGGGAGATTTTTTCAGACAAAACACCACTGTGCATATTGGCAAACTCGATGCCGTAATTACGGCAGCCGAACTTCTGTCAGAACAAAGACGCGGAATGCTGGTTGTTTTTCCGCGCAGGGTCAACTTAAAAAATATAATAGACACAGGCACAAAAATTAACTCGGAAGTATCTTCAAGCCTGATAACTGCAATTTATCAATTTGACGGACCGCTGCACGACGGAGCAATGGTCATTCACAACGGCAAGATCGCCGCTGCCGGATGTTTTCTGCCTCTTTCAGACCGGCAGGATATCCGTAAAAATTTCGGAACCCGTCACAGGGCCAGCTTGGGAATGGCGGAACAATCAGACGCTGTTGTGCTGGTTGTTTCGGAAGAAACAGGAGCCATTTCGCTTGCCTATGACGCAAAGCTTTATTATGATTTATCTTCAACAGAAGTTACACGCAAGTTAATGGAACTCCTTGACAAGGGAAGCATAAAAGAATCGATCATGCAGGAAAAAACCGAACAGGATATATCCTCCCCGGCGGAAAACAGGGAGGTTTTGATTGAATAACAGAAATTTTTTTTCAAAAATTATTGAGAAATGGCCTGTTAAAATTCTTTCCCTGACTGCGGCAATCCTTATTGCCATGTTTTACAGAATGAATACTCTGGATACGCGCAGTTTTTCGGTTCCGCTTAAAGTTGAAACAAATGATCGTTTTGCTTCAACAGGTTCATTTTTGGATACCATAAATGTAAGCCTGAGAGGAGAACTCAATAGCATAAACTCAATTCTGCAAGAAGATATTGAAGCCTATATCGATCTTTCCAAATACAAAAGGGAAGGACTGCAAAGAGCGCCGGTACAGATAAGAAAAAAAGGAAGCGCTCTGGGAGTTGAACCTCTGGAAATATCTGTTCTGCCAAAAGAAATTCCGCTCATGCTGGAAGAGAAACTCCGCCGTAACGTACCAATAATCCCCGTGTTTACAGGAACATTAGCGCAAGGATATGAATTGACAAACCAGTCCATACTCCCGCAAAACGTTACGGCAGAAGGCTCGCGTAGCATTCTTGAAAAACTGCGGGATTTTCAGACTGAAACTATCGATCTTGAAGGACGGTTCGATGATTTTTCGATATTGGTAAAAATAATAAATGAAAATCCGCTGATTACAATTTACGGAGACAGAATGATAGAATATAAAGGGACAGTAAGAAGAATATCAAGGGAATCGCAGATTTTAGATTTCTTTTCGTATTTGGACACCGGAGAATAAAAAATGATTACCGGAATAGGAATAGACATAGTACATATAAAACGTATGGAACGCTGGCTGATTGATTCAAAACTCATGGAAAGATTTTTTCACCCGCAGGAGATTGCGATTATCGCATCACGCGGAAAAAGCGCAAGCCAGTCTCTGGCTGCCAAATTCGCGGCGAAAGAAGCGTTCGGCAAAGCCCTTGGAACAGGGCTTGCGAATATCAAACTAAAAGACATAATGGTTAATAATACATTCAACGGAAAACCGGAAATCAAAATGTTTGGAACAGCGTTAAAAGCGTTTTCTTTGTCAGGCGCTGACAAGGTACATGTTTCCCTTACTCATGAAACGGAAAAAGCCATAGCGATGGTTGTATTGGAAAAGGTATAAAAAATGGCGGCAGATGATAATGACTTAAAAGTTACTTTTCAATCTAAAAAAAGATTTGAATGTCCGGTTTGCGACACCGAATTTACTAGAGAAGAGCTTCGTTCGGGCGGCGGCAGGTTAATCGCCGGAAAACTTACTGAAGAACTTCACCGTCTTTACGAGCCGTCGGTAAAATACGGAGAAATATTTCCGCTTGTATATCAGCCGGTAGTATGTCCCGAATGCTGGTTTTCATCCATGGAATCCGACTTCTCGGCCAAACACTTTATAGATACAAGTTCGGCAAAAAATGACACAACAAAACGGCTGGACGATACGCGTTTAATATTTCCAAATACAGATTTTCATCAAAGCCGGACTCTCATGGATGGAGCCGCATCTCAATATCTTGCGTTACGATGTTATGATTTCTACACCAAAAAAGCTTCTCCGACAATCAAGCAGGGGATTTCATCTTTACGCTGCGCATGGCTTCTGGATGAACTGAATAAAAAATACTCAGAGCAGCATTACGACTGGCTTGCCCTGCTTTTCCGCAAAAAAGCCCAATATTTATACGGCGAAGCGCTTATCCGTGAACAAAGCGGCAAAGAGTCGCTTTCAAGCCTAAAGGTTTTGGGCCCTGATACAGATAAAAATTATTCTTATGAAGGAATGTTATATATCTGCGCCTTGCTTCGTTACAAATACGGCCCCGCCCACGATTTTGAAGAAAGAAAAGTTTCACTTGAAGAGGCACGCCGGACTATTTCAAAACTCTTTGGTATGGGCAAATCCTCCAAGGACAAACCCGGCGCCTTCCTTGAACTGGCAAGAAAATTATATGACACTCTCAACAGGGAATTATCGGGCGAAACCTGAGGCTCCGCATGGAAGGCAGAAATATAAAGCTTTTAATCGCGTATGACGGCACTGATTTCTGCGGATGGCAGAGACAGGAAGAATCAAGAACCGTTCAGGGCGTGATTGAACAGGCTCTGGAAAAAATTCACGGTCAGCCGGTAAATCTTACAGGTTCCGGCCGCACAGATTCAGGCGTTCACGCGGCAGGCCAAGCAGCAAATTTTTACACCAATATAGACAGTATTCCGGCAAACCGTTTTGTCCATGCGTTAAATTCCATGCTTCCGCCGGGTGTGCGTATTCTGGAATCATGCGAAGAAAAAAATGAATTTCATGCCCGTTTCAGCGCCTGCGCTCGAACATACCGTTATCACTTTCTCTGCCGTCCTGTTCTGCCCTACGAAAGCCGTTACAATTTACGGTTATGGCGTCAGCCCCGCTTCGAAATCCTTAACTCTTACGGACGGCTGCTGCTGGGAGAAACAGACTGCACAATTTTTGCCGGCTCAGGGGATACAAGTAAATCAAAGAACAGATTTATATACAGAGCCCAGTTTTATATTGAAGGAGACCGCCTTGTCTTTGAAATTTGCGCCAATGCTTTTTTGCGGAACATGGTACGCTCTTTTGCCGGAACCTTATTACATTACGAGGAAAAAGACACAAGACCTCAGG
>JAIRUY010000190.1 GCA_031254175.1 Treponema sp. | reverse complement strand
TTCATTATGGAAAACAAACTATCAAATGAATTTATCGAAAAATATTCAAAGCTGCTTTTGGAGCGGGGTGTAATCGATAATGAGCTTTACTTAAAATATGAAGTAAAGCGCGGCTTAAGGGATATTAGCGGAAAAGGCGTTCTTGTAGGACTGACTGAGATTTCCGAGATTGTTTCTTATGTAATAGAAGACGGAGATCTTGTGCCCTGCGAAGGCAAACTCTACTACCGCGGCATTAACATAGAAAAAATCGTCAAGGGTTTTTTGGACGAAAAACGTTTTGGGTTTGAAGAAGTTTGCTTTCTTCTCCTGTTCGGTCATTTGCCGAATAAAAGTGAAACAGATGTTTTTAAGTCCCTGATTGAACAAAATACTGTTCTGCCGGAAAACTTTGTCCGTGACACCATCATGAACGCAGCAAGCAAAGACATGATGAACTCCCTGTCAAAAAGCGTGTTAACACTGTATGCCTATGATGACAATGCTGATGACATATCCATTGAAAATGTTTTGCGCCAGTCAATCAGCATAATTGCCCAATTTCCCCTGCTTGCGGTTTATGGTTATCAGGCGTATGCCCATTATTATGATAACAAGAGTCTTGTGATTCATCCGCCTAAAAGCGGACTGTCCATTGCCGAAAATTTACTGCACATGCTTCGGCCTGATTCCAGTTACACAAGCCTTGAAGCCCGAATTCTGGACATTGCCCTTGTATTGCACGCAGAGCACGGCGGCGGCAACAATTCTACTTTTACAAACCATGTTGTCACATCTTCTCACACCGATACGTATTCGGCAGTTGTAGCGTCTCTTGCTTCTCTCAAAGGGCCGAGACACGGCGGAGCGAATGTAAAAGTTATCCGGATGTTTCGTGATTTGAAAGAAAAAGTTAAAGACTGGAATGATGATGATGAGATAAACACCTATCTTGGCAAACTTTTAAGCAAAGAAGAATTTGACCGCTCCGGCTTAATCTACGGAATGGGTCATGCTGTTTATTCTTTGTCGGATCCAAGAGCGATTATACTGCGCCAGTTTGTTGAACAGCTCGCGAAGGAAAAAGGACGCAATGATGAATACAACCTGTATTCAAAAGTAGAAACTTTGGCTCCGCTCATAATTGGAAAAGCACGGAAAATTTACAAAGGTGTCAGCGCCAATATCGATTTTTATTCCGGTTTTGTCTACAGCATGCTCGATTTACCGGAGGAACTTTTTACGCCGTTGTTTGCTGTTTCACGCATTGCCGGCTGGAGCGCTCACCGTATCGAAGAACTTGTAAATGCCGGAAAGATTATCCGCCCTGCGTACAAATCAGTAGCCAAAACGCAGTCTTATATTCCGGTAAACGAGCGAGTTTAATCATTTCTTAGAACTTGTTCTTCGGCTTCTCTTTCAAACTGGCGGGTGTACAGTTTATAATAATGTTTTCGCTGCTGCATAAGTTCATTATGGGTTCCGCGTTCAATGATTTTCCCTTCATCCACAACAAGGATTATATCTGCGCTGCGAATTGTCGAAAGCCGGTGAGCGATAACAAAACTTGTGCGGCTTTTTAAAAGCGTATGTACGGCTTCCTGCAGGATCATTTCCATTTCCGTATCAATGGAACTTGTAGCTTCATCAAGAATAAAAATTCTTGGATCCGCAAGAACAGCCCGCGCAAAGGAAATAAGCTGTTTCTCTCCTGTGGAAAGCCTGTCTCCGCCTTCTCCGCTTTCGGTGTCGAAGCCTTTTTCCATCCTGGCAATAATTTTGTCCGCGTGAACAATTGCGGCGGCTTTTTCTACTTCTTCGTCGCTTGCATCAAGCCGCCCGTAGCGGATATTTTCCCTGATGGTGCCGGAAAAAAGATGGGGGTTCTGGAGCACATAACCAAATGCGCTGTGAAGCCAGAGTTGGCTGCGTTCGCGGTAGTCCCTTCCGTCAATAAGTATTTGGCCGGAAACAGGCTCAAAGAAGCGGCACACAAGATTTACAAGTGTCGATTTGCCCGCGCCTGTTTCGCCCACTATGGCAGCATAAGTTCCGGCAGGGATATGAAGATTAAAATTTTCCAGAATATTTTTGTGTCCGTCAGGATAACGGAATGTGACATTGCGGAATTCAACATCTCCAACGATAGGCTCCCAATTTTCTTTTTTTGCATTGAATGTATCTCCGTATTTTTCTGTCACTTCCTGTCTGTCGATGATGCCGGGACTCATTTCCAGAATATCAACAACCCGTTCTACATTTGCCTGTGTTGAAACAAAATCAGTAAATATTTTTGCAATATTTTGAATCGGCCAGAAAAAACCTCCGGCGTATTGAAGAAAAACAGCAAGAATAGCCAAGTCTGCGCCAAGAACAATGATCTCCCAGCCGCCGTAACCAAGGACAAACGCTGTTCCAAGAGAGCCTATAAAAAGAGACATCGGAACAAAGACAGAACGAAGCCGCGCCATACGTACAGCATGACCTCTGTATTCCGATGTAATACAAGAGTATTCCCTGAAACTCTGTTCTTCCGCTGTAAGCACTTTAACGGTTCTTGCTCCTGTAATGCCTTCATTCATTGCCCCCGTCATCTTTGAGTTGAGTTTGCGCATGATGCGGTTTACAGACAGAATCCGGTTTTGAAAAAACCATGTAAGCAGAACAAGAAGCGGAATTGTGCCGCAGACTATCATTGCCAGTTTCCAGTGAACGATAAACATGGTAATAATCGATCCGATACAGTATAAAGCAGACCAAGTAAAATCTATAATTCCCCATGCGACAAGGTCACCTATGCGCCCTGTGTCCGAGTTGGTTCGCGCCATCAGGTAACCTACAGGCGTTTTGTTATAATAAGAAAGACTGAGTTTCTGAAGATTGAGAAAGACAGCATTTCTTAAGCTCCGGCACATTCCCGTATCGGCGCGAACTCCCAGAGAAACAAACCCGTAAACATTCAAAGCCTGAATTGTTATGAGGAGCACTATAACCGCAGACAGAAACCAGACTCCGTCAAGGCTTTGAGGCTGTATGTTGTTTCTGATGGCATAACCAAGGAGCAGCGGAAAGACAACGTCTACAATGGCTACGCTCAGCATCAGAATCATGCAGTATATAAGATTTTTTCTTTCCGCCAAAATGAAAGGGAACATTTTTTTCCATATCTTAAAAGACATGGGCTTGTCATAATTAAAATCTTCGTAGTCAGCCATTTTGATTTCCTTCGACCTCGCCGAAAACGGCTTCTTCAATGCCGGCAGCCTGCAAATCAAATATACGGCGGTAAGTGCCGCCTCTTTCCAGCAGTTCCTTATGAGACCCAATGTCTTCTATCTTTCCGCCCTTTAAAACAAGTATTTTGTCCGCCTGCATCAAGCTTGAGATACGGTGCGATATAATAATTACCGCCGCGTCTTTTATACGATGGCGCAGGGCTGAGCGAATGCGAGCGTCAGTTTCCGTATCAACAGCTGACAGGCTGTCGTCAAAAATCATCACGGGCGGGTTTCCTGCAAGCATACGGGCAATGGCAACTCTTTGCTTTTGCCCTCCCGAAAGAGTAACTCCGCGTTCTCCGATGATGGTTTCGTATCCTTTTGCAAAGCCGGTAATTGTTTCGTGTATCATTGCCGCTGCCGCAGCGCTTTGTATTTCCGCCATTTCCAAACAAGGTGAGGCATTAAAGTCATGTGATTCATAATCGCCGTTTTGTGCGGTGGAAATATTCTCGCGAATGGTTTTTGAAAAAAGGAAAGGTTCCTGAAGGCAAAGTCCGGTATTGCGGCGCAGATGGGAACATTTAATCCGGCGTATGTCGATACCATCAATTTTTATTTCACCGCCGCCATCCGGCAAATCATAAAGCCGCGCCAGCAAATGAACAAGCGATGACTTTCCCGATCCTGTAGCGCCGAGTATTGCAAGAGTTTGCCCCGGTTTCAGTGTAAATGAAATATTACGCAAAACAGGTTCGCTGCTGTCATAGGCAAAAGAGACATTGTCAAAACAAATCTCGCCTTTGATTTCCGGGCAGAACGCGCCGAGAAGGTCTGTCTCAGGTTCGGCCGCAAGAATCTCCCGTATACGTTCTGCGGCAACAAAAGTTTTTGAAAGTTCGGAGAGTATCCTTCCAAGCTGTCTGATAGGCCAAATCATCCAGTTGCAGTAGGCATAAAACGCAAGAAAAGTTCCGGCAGACAATTCGCCATTGACACAGCGAAAAACGCCGGCGGCTATAATAATTGCAAGCTGAAGCCCTGAAAGAAAATCTCCGGCTCCCCAAAAAAG
>JAIRUY010000058.1 GCA_031254175.1 Treponema sp. | reverse complement strand
GGTGTGAGTTACTCCTGATGAGTAAATAAAAAAAATGCCCAGCACCAATAATATTATTACAGAAAGCAATAATAAAAAATCAATTTTGAAGAATTCCTTAATAGTCATTTACTGTCCCTGTATACCTTGAGCCTTCGCTTTGCGGGCTCGTAGGGGTTACAGGCATAAGGTATTGAAGCCCTAATGCGCGTACTGCTGTTTCATAATTTTGATTTGCAAAATACCCCTGAAAAATAACGGCTGATGCGTAAGGAGACCACCATTCCCATTGGTTGACGGCTTCGACAATGATTGAAACAACTATTACTTCGTCAATGTCTGTGTTGTTATATGGAGCATAAGCTACAAACCATGAATGGTTTCCGTCCAGCAAACCAACCTGACCCGTTCCTGTCTTTCCGGCGATTTGTACTGATCTCAGATTTAACGGATATTGGGCTGTTCCTTCGGTAATGACTGCTCTCATATCATTACGAACAGATTCAAAAACATGCGGTTCAATACTGCTTTGATGCATTATTTCCGGCTTTGTAATTATTTCTATGGCGTTTGTACCGGGATCGCGGACCTCTTTCAGGAGAAAAGGCTTGTAAATTTTTCCGTCATTAACAATCATACATACCATATTTGCCATTTGAACCGGAGTTACAAGCGTATATCCCTGTCCTATGGACATATTCATCGTATCCCCTAAAACCCACCTTTCATGGTATCGGCGTTCTTTCCATTGTGGAGTTGGAATAAATCCCGCGATTTCGCCGGGAAGATCAATGCCTGTTGCTTCACCAAAACCGTAATCCTTTGAGTATGATACAATTGTTTCGGCGCCAAGATTATCCCTTCCTGTTGTATAGTAAAAAATATTACAGGACTGCGGCAAAGCTCTTCTTAAATTTAATCTGCCGTGTCCCGGATTGCGATTATGACAGTGCCAGTCACGGCCGCCGTAATTTATGAAACCTCTGCAAAGAATTGTCTGTTCAGGCGGAAACGCATTTTCTCCGTAAATAGCTGTTGACATAACAATTTTAAAAGCTGAAGCAGGAGGATAACTTGATTGGATTGCGCGATTAATAAAAGGTTTGTGCGGATCCTCCGCCAAAGCGCGGTAATCCGAAGGTAAGCCGTCTGTGAAGATGTTTGGATCATACCAGGGATAGGAAACCATTGCCAGAATTTCTCCGGTCGAAGGCTTTATTACCACAACAGAACCAATTCTCTGGCCAAGGGCTTTTTCTACAAGAGTTTGCAGCTCAGCGTCAATTGTTAATACAAGATTCTTTCCCATTTCAGGGGGTACTGTGACATTTCTCCTGTCGGCAATCCTCCTGCCTCTTGAATCTACCGTTTTGGTTTCCCAGCCCTGTTTTCCCCTCAATATGTCATCATACTGTCTTTCAATCCCTGACTTGCCTACTATATCTCCCTGTTGATAGCCAAGATTATAAAGAGTTGTAAGCTCATCACGGGTTATATCTCCAACATAACCCAAAACATGAGACAGGCTTCCGACATTATTATAATTGCGTAAATACTTGCTTTGCCAGGAAACTCCCGGAAGAACATTTTTTCTTTCGGCAAGAGCTGAAATCACTGAAAATGGAACATTTACCGCAATTTCTACCGGCTGGTATAGCTGTAAATACTGACTTGGAAGTCTGGCTCTGATCGTTTCAGAAGAAACGCCAAGTATTTCCGACACAGTTTGAATTACTCCATCCATGCTGTTTCTTGGCACTTCCGCAGGCGTTATACTGACAGCAAAGGAATCCCTATTGTTGACAAAGGTCGTTGTCATATTACGGTCAAGTATTTCTCCTCTTTGAGTCGGTATTGTATAGGTTCTTCGTGAAATATCCTGAGCTCGTGTCAGGTATACTTCTCCCGAGAGTATTTGCATGCTAAAAAGCCTGACACTGAAAATTATAATGATAAATATAAAAAAAAATCTGAAAATGTTTATTCTGGATTCGTGCACGTCATTCATTCTTTTAGTTCCTTTTCATTACCAGAGGCTTTAAACGCTTTAAAACAAGAAACAAGGGCGGCGCGATTATGCAATTCATGCCAAGTTCAATCCATAAAACTGTAGATGTAAATGAATAAGCGGGTATTGCTGAGCCAAAAAACAAATGAAGGATAAACATTATTATTGCCTTTAATATGGTTGCAATTGCGCAAAGAATTACGGGCATTAAAAGTATATCCAGAAAAAAAGCGCCTTTAAAAATGCCGGTAAAAGCGCCTATTAAGGTGCGGACAAGACTGCTTAATCCAAGGGGAGCGGCAGAAAGAAAATCAATAAATAACCCTGAGAAAAATCCTGATATTTGCCCTGTCATGGTTCCGTTTACATATGCAGAAAAAACCAGAATACACAGAGCAATATCCGGAAAAACATCAAGTGTAAATTGTCCTTTTATAGTAGATCCTAATAAGGCGGCGATTACGGCCAGTATCACAGTCCAAATAACACTTTTAATCATTATGGTCCTGCTTTACCTTCTGTTAATAAATCAGAAGGTCCTATAACAAAAACATACTCCAGCCTTGAAAAATCAATCATTGGAATAACATTAATTTCCAGTGTATTTTCATATTCCAGACTGTTAACGGCGCTGACGCGTCCTATATTAATATCCGGCGGGTATATTCCTCCCATGCCGCTTGAAATAACTATATCACCGGTATTTATCTCGCCTACGGCTCTGTTGGTAACAAAACGCATTAATAGCGGAGCTTCAGCATTTCCCTGGCCTTCCGCAATACCTTCAAAACGTGAAACGGAAAAACGCGCTGATATTTGTGAATTTATATCGTAAATAGGCATTACAAGGCTTTCAAAAGTTCCTGTATATATAACCTTGCCTACCAATGCCTGAATGCCTGCCTGCCATGCAATAACAGCCATATCATTTGATATCCCTGAGTAACTTCCTTTGTTAATTACAATAGCGGAAAAAAGATTGTTAGGATCACGGCCGGAAATTTCCGCAGGGATTCTGCTATAAGTTATTGTCCGCGCAAAGCCGAGCTGTTCGCGTAATCTTATGTTTTCCTGGTATATTTCAGCGCTGCTGCGCTGCATCTCTTCAAAGCGTTCAAGCTGCTTCAGTAATTCTGTGTGTTCTTTTCTTAAATCCGCCAGTTCTTTTACGGAAAGAGCTGTTCTTGAGACAAAGGAAGTTAATTGATGGACTCCTCCCCTGATTCCAAAAAAAACAGACAACCCTGAATTTTTTACGCCAATAATAAAATTGGTATTCAGGAGCAGCAGCAATAAAATTGAGACAAGAACCAATGATATAAATACATAGACAGTCGCGTTTAACCGCAGCCCTGGAATATTTCCGCCTCTTTTTTGCGAAAGTACGCCAAAGAAACCTCTGCGCATACGGCTAACCGTTCAGTCTATCATAGATATTTTTTGTAAGATCTGAGCCTTTTAAATAATCAAAATATTTTCCCGCGCCCATTGCTACGCAAATTTCCGGTTGATCCGCTATAATTGCCGGAACACCGGTTTCTTTTGTAATAAGTTTATCAATGCCTTTTAAGAGGGAGCCTCCGCCCGTCATGACAATACCCCGGTCAACAATATCCGCCGCAAGTTCAGGAGGAGTTTTGCCAAACGTAGCTTTTATTTCGTCAACTATCAATGTTATTGGATCTTTTAACGCCTCTCGTACTTCTACAGAGTCAACTTCAAGCCGGCGCGGAAGCCCTGTTATGGCATCATTGCCCTTTACTTCCATTTTTTCAATTGTTTTTTCGGGGGAAGCATTCCCTATTTCTTTTTTAAGTTTTTCCGCCATTTGTTCGCCGATTATAAGATTGTGAACCGCTTTAATATGTTTGATAATTGCTTCGTCAAAGTCATCTCCGCCGGTACGTATGGCGCTTGAGACTACCATGCCTCCGAGCGAAATAACGGAGATTTCACTTGTGCCTCCACCGATATCGCAAATCATATGCCCCGCAGGTTCTTTTATTGGAATGTCCGCGCCTATTGCCGCAGCAAGGCTTTCCTCAATGATATGTACTTCTCTGGCGCCTGATTTATAGGCGCTTTCTTCTACCGCCCGTCTTTCAACTTCTGTTATACATGAAGGAACGCCTATTACAATTCTGGGTTTTATGAAACGATAACGCGGGAAAACACGATATATAAAATAACGAATCATTTTTTCCGTTGATTCTATATCCGCTATAACCCCGTCACGCATCGGTCTGATGGCGATTATATTTTCCGGAGTTTTCCAAAGCATCCGTTTTGCATCGGCGCCTACGGCTACAATTTTTTTTGTACCTCGTTCGACAGCTACCACTGACGGTTCATTTAATACAATACCCTTTCCCTGGATATAAATAAGCGTATTACAGGTTCCTAAATCAATACCGAAATCTGCTGAAAAATTACCAAACATAATACCTCTCCAAATTATATATTTAACCGCGCTCTTGCTCCCGCATGTGCCGGATCATATCTGTATGCCAGTCTCCATTCTGCCCTTGCCCTGGTTGTGTCTCTTTGGAGAAAATACAATTCTCCCAGCTGGAAACGAACTTCGGCATTTTCTCCCGATGTTTCCAGAATAATAAAATACTGTTCTTGCGCGCTTTGAAAATTATTGGTCTGCCTGAAAAGGTCAGCTAACAAAAAACGGGCGACAATAACGGATTTTGAATCCGCAGAAAAATCAATGCATCTTTTAAGATATGAAGAAGCCATGTCATAATCTTCCATTGCCATATACGAACGGGCGATTGATAATAACAGATTGTCTGACGGAAGAGCATCAGAAAC
>JAIRUY010000044.1 GCA_031254175.1 Treponema sp. | reverse complement strand
ACATTCTGTCCCAGCAAAGTAACTTCACGCACTCCCCTTTCACCTACAATCCGGATTTCTTCCAGAATACTTTTTGGGTCGCGCGAAATTTCCCTGCCGCGGACATAAGGTACAATGCAATAAGAGCAGAAATTATTGCAGCCGTGCATGATGGGGATAAAAGAGCGCGCCGCAGGCGGGAACTGCCCTTCTGCCAGGTGGGACTGTGAAAAAGAAAAAACTGCCTTTTCAGATAAATCCGGAATTGCTTTTTCACCTTTTTCCGCAGCTTCAAGGATCAAAGGAAAAATTGAACGGGCGGAAGTACCCATCACATAATCAATCTGAGGATACTTTTCTATTAATTTATTCCCCAGCCTTTGAGCCATGCAGCCGGCAATAACAAGAGTAAACTTAACTTTTGATTTCTTTTTACAGGAGATGTAATGTGCGATACGGCCAAAGGCGCGTTTTTCGGCAGTTTGCCGTACAGAGCAGGTGTTAATAAGTACCAGATCGGCGCTCCCGCCGTCAGCGGCTTCACTCCAGCCGCGCTCTTTGCATACAAGAACAAGCGCCGCAGACTCGGCGGAATTCATCTGACAGCCGTATGTTTCAAAAAGAAACTTCATTTACTGTTACGATCTTTTTTTCAAACCTATAAGGAATTTTATACCATTCCAGATACCCAGACCCAAAAGACCAAACATGCCAATACTGAGCAAAGTGCCGGAAACTGCCATAACTATCGGAATACCGGTTTTGGAAAGAATGATCAACGCGCCTGCCGCGGCAATAAAGGAGCCTGCTTTTTTATCAGCCCGGTCTTTCGATAAAAGCGAAACAATTCCGACAATGCAAACTACAGCCCCAATAATTAGACCAATTCCCCGCATACGGGAAAAAATCTGCAGCAGAAAGAGAAAAATACCGCTTGCTGTATAACCGATTGCAGTAATACCCAGTTTTGACAAGCTTGATGTTGATGGAATATTTTCAATATTATCCTGCATTATTATCTCCTGATTCGATTCTCGGCGGCTTCAACTACATTTTGCAGCAGCATTGCAATTGTCATCGGGCCAACCCCGCCGGGCACCGGCGAAAAAAAGGACGCTTTTTCCATTACACTTACATCCACATCTCCGCAAAGCCTGTAACCTTTTTTTGCTGAAGCGTCAGTTACACGGCTTATTCCCACATCGATCACTACCGCGTTTTCTTTTATCATATTCGGCTTTATAAGTGACGGCATTCCTGCCGCGGCAATCAATATATCCGCCTGTTTTGTATGATAGGCAAGATCATAAGTACCGGTATGACAAAGAGTTACCGTAGCGTTATACTTTTTGCTGATCAAAAGATTAAAAAGAGGTTTTCCTACTATGTTTGATCTGCCGACAATTACCAAATGAGAGCTGGCAATTGGGATATTGTATTCCTCCAATAATGTCAGAACACCGCGCGGAGTACAAGGTAAAAAGCCGGGCCTGTCAATAATTATATTCCCCATCGAAACAGGATGAAAACAATCTACATCCTTTTCGGGAGCAACCGCGCATATCACATTCAATTCGTTGATTTGTTTTGGCAATGGCAATTGAACCAGAATGCCATGCGTGTTTTCATCTTTATTTAAATCGGCAATGATGGAAAGAAGTCCCTCTTCCTGTGTATCGGCAGGCAGCCTGATATCACGGCTTTTTATTCCGGCTTCTCCAAGGGCTTTCTCCTTTGAAGTTACATAAGAAAGGCTTGCAGGGTCTTCGCCTACAAGTATAACAGCAAGACAGGGCGCTATTCCTTTCTGTTTTAACTGCTCACACTTTTCCTTTAGTCTTTCGCGAATTTTAAGCCCAAGAGCTTTTCCATCCATTATTACTGCTGACATAATGGTCTCCTTTTTCCACTTAACAAAAACGGAAGCATTATCATAAACCTTCCTTTTTCCGCCTTAATAAAAAAATTTTCATCTTTTGCAACATTACTGAGACCGAAAAAACCTCGTTTCCACGAAAGCCCTTCCATCGGCCATTTTAGCCCTTCGCTCTTTGCTTCCCACGGCCCTATGCCCACGGGAAATACCGAAACGACGGCGTTTTTTTCAACACAGCAGAAAATATTATTTCCTGACAATTCGGCATCTATGCAATAAATATCCGCCGATTTTGCCAGCCACCGGCAGGGAAACTTTTCTCTTTCAAAGAGGGAAAAGACAGCAAAAAGATGATCTGCCCTGCCTCCGTCTCCGCCTATAATCCAGACATTATCGCAGCCCTTTTCAAACACCATTTTCAAAGCAAGTTCGGTATCTGTATAATCCTTATCCTGACTGAAACGTATAACACGCTCTGTTGGATAGGAATCCAACCTTGATGCGGCAACAGAATCCATGTCGCCAATAATGTAATCCGGTCTTATTCCGGCTTTTTCAGCCGCAACAAGGCCGGAATCTGCCGCAACAAAAAACGCTTCCTTGCCTTCCAGCGCCTTAAGGATTACCGGCGCAGAAGGACTTTCTCCGCCTGAAAAAACAACACCAAGCAATACAATGCCTCCTTACCTGTATGAAAGACAGACGGGAGAATTCTTTTTTCTTATACAGTATATTGAATTTCAAAAGGAAACTCAATTGATTAAAACAGCAATTCATTCAATTTTGAAAGAAATTACCGGTATTTTTAACAATAACGGAAAAAGATTATACCTTGTTGGAGGCGCAGTCAGGGATATGCTGCGCGGTGAAAAAATCCATGACTGGGACCTTGCCACAGACGCTCACCCTGATGAAGTAACCAAAATTATAAAAAACGCAAAGGGCAAGGTAGTTCCCACAGGCATTAAACACGGAACCGTTACAGTCTTTTATAAGGGACACAGCGCTGAAATTACCACATTCAGAATTGAATCCAAATATTCAGATGGACGCAGACCCGACGAGATTCAATACACGAGCGATATAGAGGAAGATCTTTCCAGGCGGGATTTTACAATGAATGCCATTGCCCTGCGCCTTCCAGAAGGAGAGATTATCGATCCTTTCAAAGGCGCAGAAGATATCAAAGCAAAAATCATCCGCTGTGCCGGAGACCCTGAAAAACGTTTCGGTGAAGACGGGCTTCGCCCGTTGAGGGCTGTGCGTTTTGCCGCCCAGCTTGGCTACGAAATCGAAGAAAAAACACTGAATGCTATCAGCGGAGCGTTATCTGTCTGTGAGAAAGTATCACAGGAAAGGGTACGGGACGAAATTGATAAAATCCTGTCCTCCCCTCTTCCGTCCCGCGCATTCCTCTTAATGGAAAAAACAGGCCTCTTAAAACTCTTTCTGGGTGAACTTTCAGCCTGCCGCGGAATTGAGCAAAAAGGATTTCACCGTTTCGATGTTTTGGATCATTCCCTTTACGCATGTGATTATGCGGCCGCGAATAATTTTTCGCATGAATTGCGCCTTGCCGCTCTTTTTCACGATGTCGGCAAACCAAAGGTAAGGAAAATGGACTCAAGCGGCGTTTGGACTTTTTACCGGCATGAGGAAGTTTCAGCCGAAATGACAAG
Organism: Treponema sp.; assembly: GCA_031254175.1. Taxonomy (GTDB): domain Bacteria; phylum Spirochaetota; class Spirochaetia; order Treponematales; family Breznakiellaceae; genus WQXQ01. The sequence continues at coordinate 5,408 of JAIRUY010000044.1, read as the reverse complement.
AAAAATATTAAACCGCCTGCGCTATTCCAACGTTGTGATTGACTGCGTCTGTCATTTGATAAAGGAGCATATGTTCAACTATACGGAAAATTGGTCGGATGCGGCTGTGCGCCGTTTCATTGCCCGTACAGGTGAAAAAAATCTTAAAGACCTTTACTGTCTTAGGCAGGCGGATTCTTCCGCGTTTGCCGGCAAAGAGCCGGATCATCACACGCTGACGAAACTCGCAGACAGGGTGGAAAAAATTCTTCTGTGCGGCCGCGCTTTTACCATTAAAGACCTTGCTGTGTCGGGAAAGGATTTGATGAAAGCCGGTATCCCGTCCGGTAAAACCATGGGAATTATTTTGAACCAACTGCTGGAAACCGTGATTGATGATCCTGAACAAAACACAAAAGAAAAACTTTTGGAAATTGCAGGGAATTATTTTAAAAAAATTCACACGGCGGCGCAGAGGCGCTGAGAAAGAAAAAATATCAGCAATTATTCGTGATGAAACGCCTCATACGCAACACGGGCGGCTTCCTGTTCAGCGCTTTTTTTATTGCGGCCTTGTCCTGTTCCGTAGACAGTCTCATTAATACACACTTCCATCCAGAAAGTACGTTCATGTTCAGGACCGGATTTTTTTACCATCCGGTATTCTGGATAACAGCGGAACACCTGCTGGCAGTATTCCTGTAAAATAGATTTATAGTCTTTATGGTAATTTGCTCCGGTTGCCTGCACGATTTCAGGCGTAATACAGCGGCTGACAAAATCAAAAGCGGCCTTGTACCCTGAATCAAGATAAAGAGCGCCGATGAGCGCTTCCATGGCATCGGCAAGAATTGCCTTTTTTGTTCTGCCGCCGGAAAGTTCTTCGCCCTTGCCCAGCAAAAGCATTTTATCAATTTGTAAATTCAGGGCAATTTTGGAAAGAATATCCTCGGATACAACAACGGCCTTTATCTTTGCAAGTTCGCCTTCGTTTTTACCGGAATACATTTGATAAAGAAGAGCGGCGCAAACAGCGCCTAAAACGGAGTCTCCCAAAAACTCCAGTCTTTCATTGTTTGTTTTTTTTACCGCTTCATTGGAAACCGAACGATGTATAAAAGAAAGATTTAGAAGATCGATTTTCTTGAATTTTAAACCGGCGGCCTTTTGAAAAGCCGCCAGCTTTTTCTTCCTTTCAGGATCGCGGATATTACTATTTTTGCTGAGATTTAATAAATTCGTAAGCGTCCTTTACGGTTTCAAATTCGTTGGCTTTTTCATCGGGGATATTAATGCCCAGATTTTCCTCAATCGCATAAACTAATTCATAAGTGTCAAGACTGTCGGCGCCAAGATCCTGACGGAATGACGCTTCCATTGTGATTTTTCCCTCATCGACATCAAGTTTTTCAGCGATGAGTTTTTTCATTTTTTCAAACAATTCGTCCATTTCTTTCCCCTTGTTTAAACTTTAAATTCGGTAATTCCTATTTTCGCCCTAAGAGCGAAAGTCTAGGGTACAATTACCTGTTTACCCCTGTAAAAACCGCATTTTGGACAAACCCGGTGTAAAAGAACCTTGTTGCCGCAGGTATTGCAATTTATCATAGTGGGCGCAGTAAGTTTCATGTTGATGGACTGCCGACGGCTTGTCCGCGCTTTTGATGTTTTACCTCTAGGTACTGCCATAATCTAACCTCTCTTACTTAATTCGTGATTTTAACAAAGTCATATATTTATGTCAAGACAAAATACAAAAAGTTGTCAAAATGCCTAACCAACTTTGTTAACGACTAATTGTACTTATCTTTTAAAGCTTTTGCAACTATGGGTGGAACCATACCGCGAAGATCCCCATTAAACGAAGCCAGTTCCTTAATTGACGAAGAACGAGTGACAAAATATTCAGGATCAGTCGTCATAAAAATTGTCTCAATTTCCGGGTCCAGAGTTTTATTCATCATTGAAAGTTCGAATTCATAGGAAAAGTCCTCAAGACCGCGAACCCCTCTAACCAACAATCTGATATCATTTTTCCTTAAATAATCTACAATCAGGCCATCGCATACAGCAACCGACACATTTTTATTTTCCTGTACAAGCTGTTTCATCAAAGAAACACGTTCACCTACGGAAAAAAGGTATTTTTTTTGTTTGTTTTCCGCAACTATCACAACAAGCTCATCAAAAATCGAGGCGGCACGCATAATAATGTTAGTATGCCCTGATGTGGGAGGATCAAAAGACCCGGGGAACGCTGCTTTTAACATACAACTAATATAATAAAAACAGCAGGTTTAATCAACCAACCTCGCCCTGAAGGGACGAGGTATGGTTGTTTAGGTAAGGTATTGGTCTCAGGGTACATACACTAAGATTTCGCCCTGAAGGGCGGGGTATGTACCCTTCGCCTACAATCAACAACTCCGCCACGAATGGACGAAGTTGTTCTTTTGGGCGCTTAATTCGATAAAAACACCTTCCTCTGCGTCTCAACAAAAAATCTTTCTATATGAAAACCTCATAAAAATTTGACATTTTGGCAAAAATGACATATTGTAGAAATATGGAAAGAAAACTATTAAGTTTTTTGATCATTTTTTTTATAATTTTTGCTGTTTCCTGCCCGACAACAGGAAGCGTGCCGGCAAACGATCCTCAAACAAACGAAATACCTGCAAATAATACTCAAGAGAGCAAGCCTCCGGTACAGGCGGCCAAACCCGCGCCGGTTGAAGAAGCTTTTGATCCTGCTACGATTACACAAGATTATTATGCTTCAACCATGTCAGAAGTGCAGCAATTTATAGAAGAGCTCAACCGGGTAATAAGAAACAGAAACTACAGCGCCTGGAGAGCGGCGCTGTCTCAGGAATATTTTGATGAAATTTCTTCACCTGAAAACCTCAGACAAATATCAGAACTGCCGGCAATGACAACCAGAAGAATCGTATTGCGTTCGCCTCAGGACTATTTTACCCCTGTTGTTGTACCTTCCAGGGCCAACAGCCGGGTTGATGAAATTGAATTTATCAGCCTTTACAGAGTAAAAGCCTTTACAACAAATACAAACAGGCCGAACGAAGAACAGCGGCTGCGTTTGTATGACCTTGAAAAAATAGACAATTCGTGGAAAATAATCAATTAAGGAGAAGCGTATGTTTTCATTAAAACGTTTTTTTATTCTCATTATAGCGGCTGTTATAGCGGTATCCTCCGTTACTGCTCAAAATACCAGAAGAGGGGAAATGACTGTTGAGGAATCCTATTTGCAGCACGCAATAGAGATAATGATCATAAGGGAAACCGCAAGAGCCGGCAGCAGGGAACAAAAATATATCGCGCTTGAGTATATAGGAGATGCCATTGAACGCGGGAATACAAGCGATGAAATCCGCCAAACTCTGGAGTACCTTTCTCTTGAAGGAACAAGGAGCGTAGCCAGAGAAAATGGGAGAGTTGTAAACAATTTCCCGGAAGTTAGACGAAGGGCAGCAATGTATCTTGGGCAGGTGGGTTCGGAAGAAGCAAGAAGATCACTCATTGAAGTATTAAAATTTGAAAATGAGCCGATGGTCCTTCAGGAAGCGATAAAATCGCTGGGTGATATTGGCACAAATGACAATAATGAAACAGTTGCCAATATTGTCTGGTTCTTTTCACGCTTTGACAATTTGAATCCTGATAACCTTATGGCAATTGCCCTGATTGACGCTCTTGAAAAAATTGCCAAAAAAAACGGCGGTATAACCGACCCGGAAGCGATTAGGATTCTCATCCGCATTTCAGAAGGCCACTACATTACGCCTGTAAGAGAACGGGCAAGACAGTTAGTAGCAGAGCTGCGTTCAACCGGCGGCTAATCATAAACCGAAGGAGCGCTTGTCTTAAATTTTCTTTCGATCCTGAAAAGAAAAAGAGTCTTTGCTCTTGTCGGTGAAAGCGGCACAGGAAAAAGTTTTCACGCAAAACTGGTAGCCCAAAAATACGCAATTAACCTCATAATAGACGACGGTCTTTTGATAAGAGACAACCGTATTTTAGCCGGACACTCAGCAAAAAAGGAGAATTCCTTTATGGCTGCGGTTAAAGTTGCATTGTTCGATGAAAAATCCCACAGAGATGAAGTAGCGCGCAAATTACAGGGCGAAAACTATAAACGTATTTTACTGCTTGGGACATCTGAAAAAATGGTAAATAAAATCGCATCCCGTTTGCAGCTTCCAAATCCGCAGAAAATAATAAAAATTGAAGATATCGCGTCGCAGGAAGAAATTGACAAGGCTATCAGAACAAGGCGCATTGAAGGCAAGCACGTTATACCTGTTCCGTCAATTGAAATTAAAAGAAGTTATCCAAACATTTTTTATGACGCGATAAAAATTTTTAAAAGGAAAAAAATTCCCCACGGCATCGGCCCTGTACCTACCATGCATGAAAAATCCCTTGTCAGGCCTGAATATTCAAAACGGGGCAAGATTATAATTTCAGAAGCGGCATTGGGGCAGTTAGTCATTCTTTGTGTTGATGAATACAACAAAAATATAAAAATAAAAAAAATCCTTGTTAAAGACGACAAGATGGGCTACCGGCTTGTTATTACTATTGATGTTCCATACGGTATCCAGCTTGGGGGAAATATACATGAACTGCAGCAGTACATCATAGAAAACATAGAGCGTTACACCGGAATATTGATAGAAGAAGTAAACATTATCATTGATAAAATAAGCGAATAATACAGAACGCTAGAGCACTTCGGAAACTTCGTCCTTCGGGTTCGTTGAGGGTGCAGAAGGTTTGCGTCTTCGGCGCTTTCTTTTTTTTGCGGCTGTGGATTTCAATTCGTCTGATTCATGGACAGGCTTTGATTTTTCAAAAAGAGATCTTTTTACTGTTATACCATGAGAGGCAAGGAATTTTTTTAAAGCATGCTCCATCTCAAACCGCGGAGGATTCATTGGCAAAACAAAAGAACGGGCAGTTTTAAAAACATCCTTATAATTTTCGATTGAACCCGCTTTCCAGCCGGAAACAGTTTCAAGGTAATCATAAAACAATGAACCGAGAGCCTGTCCGCGGACGTTTTCACTCCCCTTTAATTCTGCCATTCTTTGCAGATATTTTTGCCGGAAAGACGCATTCCTGGCCATCATAGAAGCGGCATTTGGCTGAAGGTAATAATACAAACCCATCTTGTCAAGCAAATTCACAATTTCAGCGGCCTTATCAGAATTGATAATTTTAAAAATTTCTTCGGTCAGGCGGGAATGTGAAATTGATGAGAGTAAATTCGACTGTTTGGAAATTTTTAATTTAAGGCTGAGCGGAAGGGAAAAGCCGGTCGCCGCAGCGTATTTCACAGCCCTTATCATTCTTACAGGATCTTCTGAAAAAATTTCAGAAATAGGAATAACAGGCTTTACCTG
>JAIRUY010000013.1 GCA_031254175.1 Treponema sp. | reverse complement strand
GATAACGGGCTCAAACCAAAAAACCGCTGGTGTTTTGCCAGCAGGCAAATTATCAGCCGGAGAGCGGCCGCTGCTTTCATTGCCCGGTTCGGCTTATGTGAAAATCAGCGAAGGCTGCGATAACCGCTGTTCTTATTGCGCCATCCCGCTAATCCGCGGCGGCCTTAAAAGCCGGGCAATCCCTGATATTCTGGAAGAATGCCGCACTCTTTTGGCTCGCGGAATAAAGGAGCTGTGCATCATAGCTCAGGATACGGGCTCGTTTGGCAGAGATGCCGCACAGCACACAAAATTACCGGAATTGTTAAACGCAATTTCCTCGCTGGAAGGTTTTTTTTGGATACGCCTGTTGTACATTCACCCGGATAATTTCCCGGTACAAATTCTCGACCTCATGGAAAAAGATACGCGCTTCCTTCCGTATTTTGATATCCCTTTTCAGCACGCATCAGAAAAAATACTTTCCGCGATGAACCGGCGGGGCACAAAAGAGAATTATCTTGAATTGATTAAGACCATCCGCACAAGACTGCCCAGAGCTGTTATCCGCTCAACTTTTCTGCTGGGTTTTCCCGGTGAGACAGAACAGGATTTTAATACGCTGCTCGATTTTCAAAAGAAAGCCGCGCTTGACTGGCTTGGCTGTTTTACCTATTCAAGAGAAGAAGACACATCTGCGTATGCCATGAAGGGGCAGGTTCCAAAAAAAACGGCAGAAGCGCGTAAACAGAAAGTTGAAGAAACTCAGATTCCAATAACGGAAAAAAACATTGAACGTTTTGTTGACCAAACTATGGATGTATTAATTGAAGAACAGATTGACGGTGATGATAACGAAGAAAGTTTCTGGCTGGGACGGCTTTACTGTCAAGCGCCGGACATTGATGGTGCGGCAGTGATTGTAACCAGCAAAAATGAAAACCTGAGAATTGGGACTTTTGTTCCCTGTAAAGTTACAGCGCGCCGTGGATTTGATTTGGAATTGATGTTGCTATAAAGACACTGGCACCTTCCTCTCATTTTGTTATAATCAAGTATGTCTGCTCCCTCGTATCTCGAACCGCTAAACCACGAACAGCGGCAGGCTGTTCTTCATTCAGGAAAGCCATTGTTGATACTTGCAGGGGCAGGTTCAGGCAAAACAAGGGTAATTACTACAAAAATCGCATGGTTAATCAGAGAAAAGGGTATGTCTCCCCAATCTATTCTGGCAGTAACATTTACAAACAAGGCTGCGAGGGAAATGGCTGACCGGGCAAAGCAGATTGACGAACGGGCGGAAGGTGCGATGCTGCGGACGTTTCACTCTTTTGGGGCATGGTTTTTAAGACGCAACGGCAGCCTTGCCGGACTTAATCCGGCCTTTGTCATTTACGATGACGATGATGTCATTTCACTTCTTTCAACTATCATGGAGAATTCCCCAAAAGCCGAAGTAAAAAAATGCGCGCACAATATTTCCCGTGCCAAGGATTATTTTATCACTCCGGAAGACCCAAAGCTTGCAAAAATTGATGGCCGCAAAAAATTTCGGGAAATCTACGCCCGTTATGAAGAGCGTTTGACACAGATAGGCAATGTTGATTTTGGAGATTTGATTAAAAAACCAACGGAAATACTGCGAAGTCATCCTGAAGTAGCGCAGCGTTTTCGTGACAGGTTTAAGGTGATCATGGTAGATGAATATCAGGACGCAAATGTTGCTCAATTTTTTCTTCTTAATGAATTGTGCGGCCCCGAAACCTATGTGTGCGTAGTTGGCGATGATGATCAGTCCATCTACCGCTTCCGAGGCGCGGAAATAAAAAATATACTTGAGTTCCCCGACCGCTTTAACGGCACGGACATTATCCGTCTGGAAAGAAATTACCGTTCCACCGGCCCCATCCTTAAAGCGGCCGACTCTGTTGTTAGCTGCAATCATGGCCGTCTGGGGAAAACCCTGCGCGCCGAAAAAGGGAACGGACCGCTGCCGGTTCTTGCGTATCTGCCGAATCAGGACGAAGAAGCGGCTTTCTGCGCGGAAAAAATTGAAACCTCCGTAAAAAACGGGGCGGCATGGTCGGATTGGGCGGTACTCTACCGGATGAACGCCCAGTCCCTTGGATTTGAAACAATGTTTTTACGAAAAGGTATCCCTTACCGTGTTGTAGGCTCTCTGAAATTTTATGAAAGGGAAGAAATCAAGGATGCGCTTGCGCTTCTGGCGTTACTCGTAAATCCGCGCGACGAAGTAGCTTTCCGCCGTGTAGTGAATAAACCGGCAAGAGGTATCGGCCCCGTAACAGCAGACAAAATAATTGACACTGCCGAAGATCACAACGGCAACTTGCTGGAAGCCTGCAAAAATTTGGATATTACGCAGCCAAAAACGGCGCCATCAAAAGCCCGCACAGGTCTGGATGAATTTATTAAAGTGATTGAAGCCGGAAAAAATTTATTGGAAGAAGAGATGCCTGCGGAGGGGCACGGAAAAGACGCAGAAGAGCAAAGGCAAAAAGATGTAAAGAAAAAAAAATCGTCAGCTCTGAAAAAACACAGCGAACTTATGGCAGGCGAAGGTCTTTCGGTCTGCATTGCTCAAATTGTAAAGGATTCCGGGATTGCCGAATATCACAGGGCAGAAGATGATGTTACAGCAAACAACAGAATCAGCAATCTGCAGGAACTTGTGAATGCGGCCATCGAGTATCCGCAAAGCCCGGAAGGACTGCTTCAGTTTCTTGAAGA
>JAIRUY010000243.1 GCA_031254175.1 Treponema sp. | reverse complement strand
GACTTCCCCGCGGAAGACTCAGGCAAGACAGTATTTTTCTGCATCCGCTACGAAAACTCCAAAGGCAAATCCGGCCCTTGGGGTCCTGTCTTTAGCGCTGTTATTCCATGACAGCCGAGAAGACTTAATGGTTTATGAAGGAAGAAGGGTCTGCGGATGAACGAGAATAGAGAATTGACAGCAGCGTTTTTTTATACCATCATAATTAATAGGGGCAGAGATGGATAAAATGATATTACAACTTATTCAGGGCATTGTTTTAATAGTTTTAGGCATTTGTATCGTTATGATCGCACAACGCTTGAAACACCATCCGTAAAAAAAGACTCAGGGGTTGCGTAGCAAAACTCCACGACATCAGTCTCTGCGAAAGGGAGTCGCTGCCGCCACGCTATGGCTTTTGTGAAAAATAACAAGGACAATCTTAATATTCCATTAAAATATAATATGCTTTGTCTTGACTTAAAATCGTAATATTCTTAAGTTTTTTATTGTGGTGGCATTCAACCCTTTTAATATAATAATACCAAAGATTCAGGGCATTGTAAAAAATCAAGCTGACACAGACGACAGCCAAGATGATGAAATCGGGGAACTGCTCCATAAATACAGCTCCATCCTGGATTCTTTGCCTGTTTTTATCACTGTTATGAATACAGAAATGAAATGGACATTTATAAACAAAGCAGGGGAAAAAGTCCTGGGGAAAAAACGGGAAGATTTATATGGTTTGCCGTGCAATCATTTGTGTTTAAGTATTTGCAATACCGAAGACTGTACAATAGCCCGAGCAAAACGCGGACTTATGCAGACACATTTTGAATATAAGGATTCATCTTTTCAAACCGACATAACCATACTGAAGGATTTGCATGGTAAAACAACCGGTTTTCTCCAGGTAATACAGGATGTGACCAAATTAAAAATGATGGCAAAACAGCAGGCAGAAGCGGAAGATGCCAGCCGCGCAAAAAGTAATTTTCTTTCAACCATGAGCCATGAAATACGCACGCCTCTGAATGCAATTATCGGCATGACCACTATCGGTAAATATTCCGTTAATACAGAACAAAAAGATCAGGCTTTAGATAAAATTGATACCGCGTCCAAATATCTTCTCCATATAATCAATGATATTCTTGATATGTCAAAAATCGAAGCCGGAAAATTTGAACTTGCGCCTGTCGAGAGCAGCTTTGAAAAAACTCTTGAGCAGATCAGGGATATCTTTATTTTCCGCATAGAAAGCAAACAGCAGAAATTCACGATTAATATCGATCCTGATATTCCCAAAATCTTAATTTTTGACGATCACCGTCTGACGCAGGTAATTACCAACCTTCTCGGAAACGCGGTGAAATTTACACAAGCGGGAGGCTCCATCACGCTTAATGTATGTTCTCTGGGAGAAGAAAACGGCAGCTTTTCCGTTAAAATATCGGTAACCGATACAGGCATTGGGATAAGCCCAGATCAGCAGGCGCGCCTGTTCAACTCTTTTACCCAGGCTGAGTCCGATATGGCGCGTAATTTTGGCGGAACAGGACTGGGGCTTGCGATTTCAAAAAGCATTATAGAAATGATGGGCGGCACAATATGGATAGAGTCCGAAGCCGGAAAGGGCTCTTCCTTTGTTTTTACCATAAAGGCAAAACCTGTTATTGGATCAGAATCTCAGGCAGCATTTCAAAATCCACAGGATACATCAGCAGAAAACAGCGAACCGGTAGAGGATGTAAAGCTCACAGGCCGAAGAATTCTTCTGGCAGAAGATATAGAGATTAACCGGGAAATAGTTCTTGCGCTGCTGGAACCGACTGAGGTACAGATTGATTGCGCAACAAACGGAGCAGAGGCTGTACGAATGTTCAGCGAAACGCCTGAAAAATATGATTTAATTTTAATGGATCTGCATATGCCGGAAATGGACGGTTATCAGGCTACCCATTTTATAAGAGGCTCAGGTTTGCACAGCAGCAAAACAATCCCAATCATCGCCATGACCGCTAACGTGTTCCGCGAAGATGTGCAAAAATGTCTTAATGCAGGTATGACCGATCACATTGGAAAACCTCTGGATTTTAATAAACTTATTGAAAAGCTGAATATTCATTTGGCTGCGGGGTAAGGGGTTAATGCTTTAAACCGTCAGGTAATTACCAATATTATACAGTACATTCTCCCGTTATAAATCACAGTGTGCATAGGTGTTATCCTCTTTCTTTTTTTTGTAAACTTTGGTATAATAGACCCATTATGAATTCAAAAGACGCATTAACTGATAGTTTAACATCATCTACATCAGATATAGTTGTCTGGGGTGATAAATATGCTACAGGGATTAAACTAATTGATCAACAGCACAGGGAGCTGGTTGACCTGACCAACAACCTTTTTCACGCATGCCTTGACGGGGAGCAGGCAGCCAAGCCGGCGTTTATGGAAGCAATGCACCGCATGGTGGAATATGTCCGGTTCCATTTCAATATGGAGACAGAAATGCTGGAGCGCATTAAATACCCCGGCTTTTCTGAGCACAAGAAATTGCACGAAACCCTTATAAAACAAATCCTTGATGCCGCCGAGCAATTCAAGGAAGGCAAGAAATTTGTGCCAAACCATTTTGTGAGGACGCTAAAAGACTGGGTCTTTGGCCATATTGCCATTCACGACAAATTTTACGCCTCCTATGTCACCGAACAGAAAAAGAAAGGTCTCTTAAACGACAAAATGATAAACGGTTCGTAGGCAAGCTGGGAAGTTGTGTGAATAAAAAGTAAAAACCTTCGCCTAATGGAGTTATGTGATAGTTTTGCAGGCATTTGGATTGACAAAAAAGTTCATAAATGCTAATTTTAGTAGTATAAAATGGCAAGAAAATGAATGCCATTTTTACTATTTTACCGGCGGGTATTCCACGCAAGGAGAAAATGGAAGATGGAAAAACGGATTGAAAAGGTTTTGTTCATTGTAGTCGGAG
>JAIRUY010000241.1 GCA_031254175.1 Treponema sp. | reverse complement strand
AAAAATTCTTTCGCTGTAAGCCCGATGGACGACTGTCCGTCAGAAGTGGATCAGAAACAGCTTGATGAACTGCGGATAACAATCAAAAAAGAAGAAGAAAAATCCTAGAGAAAATGTTCTGCCAACAGTTTCTTTTTATCCTCAGGAATGGGCGTTGTCTGTTCTGTGTTGAAATCGTAATGGACAATTACCGCATTTCCCTTAACGCAAAGCTTTCCCTGCTGCCAGGCTTCCTGATAAATTGTAAATGATTTTGTCCCTATCCTGGAGATCCATGATTTTATGGTTACTTCGGGCTGAATGTACATCTGGGAAATAAAATCGTAATCGGTATGAGCCAAAATGAGCGGGAAAGTTTTTTTTGTCAAAGCCAATTCCGGATCAAATACTCTCATCAATTGTGTTCTGGCAGTCTCAAACCATTGAGAAGGGACAGTATTGTTAATATGCCCAAGAATGTCTACGTCTCCGAAACGCGGATTTATTGTTATACTAAACATGCTTCAATAATATCATTGAAGATTAATAGTGTTAAGGTAGTTTTCATACGCCTGCTGCGCTGATCTTGTGTTTGCATTGGCCCTTTCAAGGTTGGCGGTTTCCGTGTCGATTTCGCTGTCCAAAGCGACAAGCCGTCTTAAATATTCCTGTCCCTGTTGTGTCTGCGATCCTGCCGCTTCAAGATTTCGCCGTACTCTGTCCTGATCTGATATAAGGCTGTTTCTTTTTGTTTCAATATTCCTTACCGTTTGGCTGGCGGCATCGACTGCCTGTCTCAGCTCTACAGCACGCTGTAAAGCCTGGCGCACGCGGGGCGGTATTTCATCATTTGTTGTGTAGCTTAATATTGTTTCAGGCCGCTGTGAAAGCAAAGTAATTCTTTCTGAAACGGGTCTTCTTTCGTTTACTGTTAAGATTGTTTCACGGTTTGGCTGCAATGTTACATTAAAGCGGTAAGCCGCCGCCGTCTGTTCGTTGGCGGCCGGAGAAACAAGGTCTGTCTGGGCTGTTTTCGCGTGTTCTACCACAAGCTGTTTTGCGGCGGAGCCGGAGTTTATAAAAGTATAAGTTCTTGTAAAAGTCTGGCTGCGGTTTATTGTCATAACGCCGCCTGAGACAGTTACGGAACTTACAGCGCGTGTGCTTGTATTGCCTGCGGCTGCCGTAACTGAAAGATCTTCTCCAAAAGATATGAGTCTTTTTTCGTTTTCATTCCAGAATTCAATAAGGGCGTCTCCCGCATAAACCCCTCCGTCATAAACCGTAATGGGGCCGGCAGGCAGTTTCATTCCGCTTGTGTTAGTAATCTCTGCGCCAAGTCTTGGGTATCTGCCGGAACCGTTGTAAATCAAAAGGCCGCGTGCTTCAATCTGCGATTCTACAAGCGGAAGCATTGCGCTCATTCTGCGATCAAGGCTGACAGGATTTTTTATGGTAAACTCAAACTGCCCTCCCGCTTCGCTTCCGGCGGCTGTAGTTACTGTTCCGCCTGTAACGTTTTGTGCTGGCGCTGAGTATTGTCTGGCCGCCATAACACTTTCCTCAGCTAATGAATAATCCATCATGACGCGGCTATCAGCGGAAGACGTAGAATACTCCCTGTCATGAGTCTGCGCTTCGGCTGTTCCCGCTATGGAAAGCGGCAGTACAGGGCGCGAAACATAATAAGGCGGGTACAGGTTTTGAATAAAAGAAACAGGACGTCCGGCGACAAGGGAAAGCTGCACATTGGCCCAGTCGGTATCGCTGTCATTGTCAACAATTGCCCATCCCTGGAACAAAGGTCTTTGTGCGCCAAGGTCAAGACGGTAGGAAACTTTCCAGACAGGGGAGGGGATAACGTAACTTATTGAAACATCCCTTCTGCCGCTTCCCGGAAGATTAATCGAAAGCAGACGGGAAAATGAATTTCTTGAGGCCGCGATTAAATCAAGACCGCGGTTAAGATCCTGCTCAATTACCGGGTTTTTAAAACTGATTGAACTGATTTCCTTTAAATTAAACGGCCTGATTCCCTGAGCCGTGTTCAGAAGAAGCCAGGGCTCTCTTGTTTCCATATAACCTGAACTTCCAACCTGCCTGTATTCAATACCGGCAATTCTGCCTGTAAACGGAATTGGACTTTCAATTTCAACTTCCGCGCCTCTTAGCCTTGAAAGTATTACAGGGAGGCCTGGCTCGTCTGAAAGATCAATGCTTAGACTGCGTAATGTCTGAATAAGCGTTTGCTCTGATTGATAAGTGACGGAAGGATTTGCGGAAGCGGAATCATTTATAACAAGAGTTTTTAAAGCGTCATTTACAGCGTCCAGCCTGAACGGAAGCACAATGTTTGCGGCGCTGTTTAAAGTGCCGGAATGTTCGTAGTACGCAAGGCCTGAGGTAAGAATGACAACTCGCTTAAGCGGAAGCGGGTTTTCAGTTTGTTGTGCAAAAAGACTGCCGGCAGCAATAAATATAAAAAGAAGCAGGATCGATTTTTTCATAACCCTCTACCCTCCAAAAGACAAAAAATTTAAGTCCGCGGACACATATTAAGAACAGTGTTCAAGGCTGAGGGTTACGGTTGTATTATCACAAACCTCAGACGGACCGAAATATTGAATTGGGCCGGGAACAAGAAAGGAGGTTTTTTCCGCCCACTGTCCGCGGTTACTTTCAAAAGTTTTAAAAGGTTTTCCGTTTAAATCGACTAACGCTTTTCTGATGACAGGTTTTTTTGAGCCATGGCGCTGTTCGAGATTCATCATCATTGTCAGGGGAACTCCGCCTGCAATCCATTTGTCGGCAGGAGCTGTAAGGTTTTTTACGCTGGAAAGATAGCCTGTCAATCCAGACGCGATGAGCACAAATGCGCTGTAACCGAGGCTGTAACAATAGTCGGCGTCAAAATTGGACGGAAACGCGCAGCGGCCTTCATAGCCGAAAAAATGGGTAAGAGCCGAGAATTTCCCGTTATACTGTTTTCTTTCTTTCAGGATACTCAGCTTTTTTTCTACCATACCGACCAGCAGTTTTTCGGTTTCTATTCTGGAAACCTGAACATTTCCGTGAGGATCCCTGTCCATAAGGAATTGCTGCGCAATTTCAGCGGGAAGCGTTTTTAAAATCCCAAGGGAAATATCAGAAAGCCTGCCTGAAAACCAGTTTAACCGGTCGTTAAAATTTGTAATCGAAGAAAATGCTCCGTCTTCTCCCGCCATTGTGTCATTTAGTTCTTCTATCAGTTTTTTTATTTCCGGAATAAATTCAACAAGACCTTCCGGTATTAAAACTATGCCGAAATTATCGCCGTTTTCGGCGCGCTTGACAATTGAAGCGCATATTTGCTCAACAATTTTATCAAGGGAAAGATTTTTTGCCTCGACTTCTTCGGAAATGAGGCAGATGTTCGGCTGGGTTTGCAGGGCGCATTCAAGCGCGATATGGCTTGCGGCGCGTCCCATTAATTTTACAAAGTGCCAGTATTTTTTTGCGCTGTTTGTATCGCGGCAAAGATTTCCGATAAGCTCCGAGTAGGTTTTACAGGCAGTGTCAAAACCAAATGACGTTTCGATATGTTCGTTCTTTAAATCGCCGTCTATGGTTTTAGGGCAGCCGATTACCTGTGTTGAAGAACCGTTGGAAATAAAATATTCGGCGAGAAGAGCTGCGTTTGTATTTGAATCATCTCCGCCGATTACAACAACCGCGTCAAGATTTAATTTTTTCGCAGTCTCAAGCGAAGAAGCGAATTGATCAGGTGTTTCAATTTTTGTCCGTCCCGAACCAATTATATCAAAGCCGCCGGTGTTGCGGTAATTATCAATAATCTCCTCTGTAAGAATGACGGTTTTGTTATCAAGAAGCCCGCTGGGTCCTCTCTTAAAGCCGTAGAGGACAGAACCGGGATTCCCTTTTTTTAGGCCGTCAAAAAGGCCGGCGATAACATTGTGACCGCCGGGCGCCTGGCCTCCTGAAAGAATTACGCCTACTTTTAATTCACGGCGGATTTTATCGTTTTTTCCCTTAATAATGAATGAGGCAATTGGCTTTCCGTATGTGTTTTTGAAAATCTCTTTGATTTCTTCCCTGTCGGAAATTGCTTCAGTGGGAGAGCCAAACTCGACAGTGATGCCTTCGGTTGAACCGGACAAAGTAAGAGGCAACTTAGGTTTATAGCCGTAGCGAACCTTCTGTAACGTGGAAACATTCATTTTTTACTCCAAGAAAATGATTAGCATTTTAAATATTTAATACAAGCAACGGCGTAATGGCAGTTATTTGTTTTTATGTCTGTTTTTCCGAAGTTTTTTCTTGCGTTTATGAGTAGCGATTTTTCGCAGTTTGCGTTTTCTTCCGCAGGGCACTTAACTCTCCTATGGCATGGAATAAAGGACGGCTCCTGCCGCCACAAATGTGATTATGCAGTAATGAAAAAAAAAGGTCAATATGATAATATTTGACCTATGGAAAACGAACGGATTTTTGAACTCGAAAGGCTGATACAAAAATATCAAGCTTCGTACTATGACGGAGAAGCGGAAATTTCAGACGGGGAGTTTGATCTTCTATGGGATGAGTTAAAATCTATAGCTCCTGAAAGCCAGATACTTCAAAAAGTGGGTACAGGTTACAATATTGACGGTTTTCCGAAAGCCGCTCACCTGATACCTATGGGAAGTCAGGATAAAGCGTCCAATATTTGTGAATTTCTTGACTGGGCGAAAAAAATGGGGATGAAAACACAGGATTCCGGCAATGCGTTAACCAAAAACAATGAAGGGTTAACGAAACAGTTCATTGTTCAGTATAAAATGGACGGCGCAAGCCTTGAAATTCAGTATGAAAACGGGAATCTCCTCCGCGCTGTTACGCGGGGAGACGGCATTACAGGTGATGAAATAACCGCAAATGCGCGGCGCATGACCGGAGTTGTTGAAAAAATGGATGTTCCATTTTCAGGCGGCGTAAGGGGAGAAGTGATAATGACTCGTGATGTCCGAAACAGTAAATATCAGTCAAAAGCAAACTGCCGCAATGCCGCCAATGGGATTATGCGCCGCAAAGACGGACAGGGCTGCGAAGATTTAGAGGTTTTCGTTTATGATGCCTCTTCACCGGATGATGATCATTTTTTTAAAAACGAAATACAGAAAATAGAATGGCTTAAAAAGCGCGTATTTAATACAACGGAAACAAGGGTCTTTACTGCCGCGCAGGACATAATTAACTATCGTGATGAAACAGCCGGCCTGCGGGAATCGCTTCCGTTTGACATTGACGGCCTTGTAGTAAAAGACATTGAAATCGATATGGCGGATCTTCGAAAAGCCCGGCCTGAAAAACAAATAGCTTTTAAGTTTGAACTTGAAACAGCGTTCAGTATTTTACGGGAAATTGAATGGAGTGAATCAGGGGCGACATATACCCCTATAGGCATAATAGATCCGGTTCGCCTTGCCGGAACAACGGTCAAGCGGGCAAATCTTAACAATCCGGATATGATAAGGTCTTTGGGATTAAAAATCGGTTCAACTGTTTCTGTTGTAAAGCGCGGAGAGATAATTCCCAAAATCGAAGGGCTTGCGCCGGTATCAACGGACACAGAAAAAAAAGAAATCATTTTCCCCGAAATCTGCCGTGTTTGCAATGCCGGATTAATTGATGCGGGTACAAAACTTTACTGCCCAAACCAAAAGTGCCCTAAGAAACTTTTACACAGGCTTGAAAAATGGGTTTCGGTTCTTGATATCCGCGAACTTGGAGAAAAACTTTTAAAACAGCTTTTTGAAAAAAACAGGGTCAGAAATATAAACGATCTGTACACGCTGACTGCCGGAGAACTTGCCGAATACGACAGAATGGGAGAACTTTCCGCCGCAAAGGTAATCCGCCATATCCGGACAAAACGCGATCTTTCCCTTGCCGTGTTTGTCGCGGGTTTTGACATGGAAGGAATTGCGGAAACCACAATGGAAAAAATTTCCGCCGCCGGTTTTAATACTCTTGAAAAATTAAAAGATGCCGAAATAAAAGACCTGGCCGCCATTCATGGAATTGGAGAGATTACTGCCGCCGTAATTGCCGAAGGATTAAAAGAATGTGCGGACGAAATGGATGCCGTTTTAAAAACAGGCGTGATAACGATTGCTTCGCCTGCGCCGGAAGAATCTTTAGGCTTGCGGGGACTTTCTTTTTGTTTTACCGGTGAGATGAAATCCATAAAAAGAAGCGAAGCGGAAGAGAAAATCAAGGCTCAAGGCGCGCAGGCAAAATCTTCCGTAGTAAAGGGGCTTTCATATCTTGTTACAAACGATCCCGCTTCAGGCTCTTCAAAAAATAAAAAGGCGCGCGAGTTGGGAATTAAAATAATTGATGAGAATGATTTTCTTGCTTTGATTTCCGGTTCTCAAAAAGATACTGCGCCAAAACAGGGCGAGTTGTTTTAATCTTGCCCTAATACCAGTTTTCCATTTTCTGGAATCTTTCCCGTACTCTCTCTAAAGATGCAAGCTCCCGCCTTATGGTTCTTCCGTAGTTTAGAGTGCCGTTTTCAATCCTGAAAGCTTCATCTTCCCAGTATTGAACTTTTTGCAGGTTTATCCATCTGAAACGCCTTCCGTTGGCTTTTTCGGCCCATGCGACAGCCTCATCCCAATAGTAAAGAGCGGTACGGTAGCAGGTTTCCGCGGTTTCAAGGCTTTCAAGATTTTGGTCTCTCCACGGAGCATTGTAAAAGTAAGCATTTCGTTTATTCCATTTGTTGCCGAGAAAAAGGTATTGTTCTATGAGCTTTAGATAAATATGCATGGTAAAAAGATAGCGGTATTTTTCCCATTGAGTTTCATCTTCAATGAGCGCCAGAGCGTAAAGAGGATTCGCAAAATCAGCCTTTAAAGCCTGTTCCAGCCAGTAGATATTCTCCATCGAATCATCGGGGTATTGAACATAATGAAGATGGAAAAGCCTGTAGTACTGCTCCTTGTAAGTAACAAAGTATCCGTTCGCAGGAATTGCCGCGGAAATTAAAACGAGGAAAACGGCTGTTTTAAAGAAAACTTTCACTTTGAATAAATATCGGCATTTGGGAGATTATGCTCCATACTTTGTCCGCGATTTTTGAAGCTTCTTCTGAGGCGTCAATAATTTCCACCCGCCCGCCTTTTTCAGTGAAATTCTTCAAAACGGACAAGTACTTTTCATGGACTTTTTTCTGAAAATCGAGGTGTTCGTAGATTTCGCGGGAAGGGCGGCTTTTTATGCGTTCAATGGCAATTTCCGGCTTTATATCAAAAAAAATGGTAATCTCTGGTGCAGGAAAACGCGAATTGGCAATTTCCGGTAATTCATCTCCACATTCAATTCCCTGATAAACAAGAGAAGACAAAAAATATCTGTCGCTGATTACCAATCCGCCGCGGGCGGCGCGTTCAATGATACCGTCTTTTTCGTACAGGTGTTCATTGCGGTCGGCTGCGAAAAGGAAACAGATAGTTTCTGGGTTAAGAATAATTTCTTTTTTTAAAGCGGCGCGTATGATGAGTCCGATTTTTCCGTCGGTGGGTTCAAAAGTAGGGAAAAAGGGCAGTTTTTGGGTGTTTTTTAGGCGCTCTGTCAGCATTGCTAATTGGGTAGTTGTACCGCTGCCATCGCCGCCTTCCAATACAACAAAATTGCGGATTATGTCCATCGGAATAAAACTTTAGCATGATGATAAATAAATTTCAATGATAAATCTGAAAATCACCTTACAAAGTCGGCGGAAAAAGTGACTTTCATCCTTTTTAAGTGTTATACTTTATAGAAAGTAATCATTTTCAGGGTAGGAATTTGTCAATTTTTGTTGAAAAGAACGGAAAAAAGCTAGTTTCTCGTTCAATTTATGTGAAAATTCTCATTTTTATAGGTTTAATTACCCTGTCAGCCATTGCCATGCGGCCGTTACAACTCGCTCTGAGCGAAGCAATGGCAAATTTTCGCAATAACTTAATTGAAAAACTGGAAAACTATACAGGAATGGAAATACGTTATTCATCAATCCGTCCCGCGTTTTTTAATTCTTTTGATATCAGAGGCCTTAAACTTTTAAAAAATGAAAATGAGATTTTAACCGTTTCACGGACAAGATTCCGTTTTTCATTGTTTGATTTATTGTTTAGAAAAAAAATTACGGTTTCTTTTGTTCAGATTGATCGTCCTGCGCTTCATATAGACATGGACAGAGACAGGGAAATAATTGAGTTAATAAAGTCTTTGCCTGATAATTCAGCGA
>JAIRUY010000053.1 GCA_031254175.1 Treponema sp. | reverse complement strand
AAATACTTGGGCTTGCTGGAATTGATGACAGCTCTTCATTTTTTTCCGACAATGTAAAAGATATCCAGGAAAAACTCAACGGTCATGTTCTGGTTGAATCGTCAGTTGTAGTAAAGCGTTTCCCCGACAGATTGTCTGTTCATATTAATCCCAGGCAGGCTGCCGCAGTAGCGTTGACAAATGCCGGCTCCAGGCAGATGCCGCTTTATATTGACAGACAGGGAGTCTTTTTTAAATTCGCAGACGCTTTGCAGGAGACCGGCTTTCCTGTTCTTTCAGGATTTGAGAATCCGATCCTGAATATGCGGCTTCCGGCAGGGCTTGTGCCGCTGACTGAAAGCCTTTATGAAATTTCATCCTCTTCGCCTGAATTGTTAGCTGCAATTTCAGAAATACGGATTGAGCGGAAGGCATGGGATGGTTTTGATCTTGTACTTTTTCCTGTTCATAGTTCCATCAAGGTGCGTCTTGAGAACAACCTGTCAGAGGATATTCTTAGATATATGCTTTTGATGCTTAATGTGTTTGAGGAAAGCTCCCAAAAACCGGCCGAAATTGATTTCAGATCCGGCATGGGTTCATATAGAATAAAGGAGCAACCTTTATGAATAATAAAATTGTTGCCTCACTGGATATTGGTTCAACAAATGTACGCTGCATTGTCTGCGAACGGGATATCGACGGTGTTCTCCAGATTATAGGAGCCGGTGTCCGCCCGTCTACGGGTTTAAGAAAAGGTGTTGTTGTAAATATTGAAGCTACTCTTCGCGCTGTAGCCGGAGCGATAGAGGATGCCGAGATGATGAGCGGCCTTGAAGTTACGGAATGCTGGACAGGAATAGGCGGAAACCATATTAACGGACTTAACTCCAGAGGAGTTGTCGGCGTTTCCGGAAAAAAACGAGATACAAGAGAAAGGGAAATCGGTCAGGAAGATATTGATCGCGTAATAGAAGCGGCAAAGGCAGTTGTTATACCAACCGACAGGCAAATACTGGAAGTTATCCCGCAGAATTACAAAGTAGATGATCAAAAGGGAGTGAGAAATCCTCTCGATATGATTGGAGTGCGCCTTGAGTGTGACGTGCATATAATTACATGCGCTGTGACGGGAGCCCAAAATCTGATTAAATGCGTAAACCGCGCCGGATTCAAAGTGAATGAACTTATCCTGCAAACTCTTGCGGCAGGAAGAACTGTTCTTACACAGGAAGAAATGGAATTGGGCGTAGTGCTGCTCGATCTGGGGGGAGGAACAACGGATGTGCTTGTATATGTTGACGGAACTCCGTATTCAACATATACAATTCCCGCCGGAGGAACACAGGTCACAAGCGATATATCAATTATCAAAAATATTTCCATGGAAAACGCGGAAAAGATAAAAATTGACGCAGGCTGCTGCTGGGATGAGCTGCTGGATGATGATGAAGCTGTTATTGTGCCCGGAGTCGGAGGAAGGCCGCCAATGGCAATTCCGCGTTCGCAAATACTGACAATAATAAAACCAAGAATGGAAGAAATTTTCAAAATGGTAAAACAGCATCTTGATACGTTAAATCTTCCGCGTCCTCTTGGCGGCGGCGTTGTATTGACAGGCGGCGGAGCGCAGCTGACGGGGGTTGTAGAACTTGCGAATAACATTTTGAAACTGGCAGCAAGGCTTGGAAGCCCGATACCAACAAGGGATTTGGGAGGATTGGTAGAAGAATACCGTACGCCTTCTTGCGCTACGGTAGTTGGGCTTGCTCTTGAGGGAGAGAAAAGATCCGGCGTGGAAACGTCTGAACGCGGAGCAGACGCGCGTCCCGGCGAAAAGAAAAATTCAGCGCTTATTGATAAATTGAAACTTTGGTTAAGAGAGGAGTTTTTTTGAAATTAAACCTGTTTTCAAATATTTTTATCCGTAAACAGGTTTATAAATAAATATTGTTTAAAATGTTGAAGGGGGGAACAAAATGAACATTGTTGCAGTGCGTGAAATACCACAGGTGTTGCAATTCAGGCAGCAGGAAGATCCTGAGAGTTTTCGAGAGAGCTATGTAAGGCCGCATAATGAACATGTACAGGCTGTTATCAAGGTTATTGCCGCCGGCGGAGGCGGAGCAAACGCGTTAAACCGGATGATTGAAAGCGGTCTGGAAGGAGTTGAATTCATTGCGGTTAATACAGACGTTCAGGATCTGCATAATAAAAGCAAGGCGGATGTAAAAGTTCAAATAGGCATCAATGAAACTGGCGGCCGGGGCGCCGGCGGCAAGCCTTTAATCGGCGAAAAAGCGGCAATAGAAAACAAAGCTGCCATAGCCGAATCCCTGAAAGGCGCAGACATGGTTTTTGTAACTGCCGGAATGGGCGGCGGGACAGGAACCGGTTCCGCTCCTGTTATCGCAAGAATAGCCAGAGAACTGGGAGCTCTTACAGTGGCAGTTGTTACGACCCCTTTTGAATTCGAAGGCCGTTTCAAAATGAGACTTGCCGAAGAAGGAATAGCAAAATTGCGCCAGGAAGTTGATACGCTGATTGTAATTCCAAATCAATATTTATTTAAAATAGTTGACAATACAACTTCGTTTAACAATGCGTATCTTTTGGCTGACGAAGTATTGTGCCATGGAGTGCAGGGTATTTCCGAACTCATTACCAAAACAGGATTTCAAAACACCGATTTCGCGGATGTCGAAACTGTTATGAAGGGCAAAGGGGACGCGTTGATGGGCATTGGTTACGGAACAGGCGAAAATCGCGCGCTGGAAGCGGTAAAAAACGCGATAGATAATCCGCTTCTTGAAGATACCAGCATTGACAGAGCAACAGGCGTTCTTATCAATATCGCGGGTCCTGATAATATTACGCTTGTAGAGATTCAGAATATCATAAAATCAGTAAAAGAAAAATGCGATCCGGAAGTTCATCTTATTTACGGACTTCGTGTTGACAATGAAATTGAAGACGGCATTCAGGTTACAGTTATCGCGACAGGTTTTTCCAGCGTAAAACAGGCTGAGCAAAAACAGGATTCTCCTGTAAAAAAAGCTGATTCAGATTTTATTGATTACAATGAATATGTGAAAATGGTGGAAAGGACAAAGCGCCCTGAATATATTTCTTATCTGCCCCAGCGTGAGTATCAGGATGATTTGGATGTTCCGTCTGTGATTAGAAATTATAATTTCCAGACAGAAGAAAAAACAATGGAAATTACGGAGAAAAGTTAATCTTGGAAAAGAAAGAACTTTTAAACAGATACTGTTCCCGGCTTGTCGCGGTAGAGCGCCGCTCTGTATTGACAAAGGAATGTTACCGTCTGGAAATAAGGCGTTTTCTTGATTTTCTGAAAACAAAAACCGCCGAAGACGGAAAAACTGAAATTTCCCTTAACAATGTTGATGCAGATGTTCTGTGTGAATATCTTGCCGTACGCCGGGATGTTGACGGAATAGATTCCCGTTCAGCAGCCAAATCAATATCCGCGTTAAGATCATTTTTCAGATTTGCCATGGATGAGGGACTGATAAAAAATAACCCGGCTGCTGTCATTGAAACTCCGAAACGCCGTCTTCATCTTCCTGAAGTGCTGGACAAAGAAACAATCGAAAATCTTTTAAACAACATTGATACAGAGAAGCCGCTGGGTATCCGCGACAAATGTCTTTTTGAGCTTATTTATTCCGCCGGCTTAAGGGTTTCTGAAGCCGCAGGACTTAATATCAGGGATGTTGACATTGAAGGCGGCATTGCCAAAGTCAGGGGAAAAGGAAACAAAGAGCGTCTTGTAATCTTTGGAAAGGAAGCGGCGGTTTGTTTAAAAAAATATTTGAAAGAAGCCCGTTTCAAACTTGCAGGTAAAACAAACAAAAGCGATGCTCTTTTTATAGGCAGAAACGGCAAGCGCCTTTCAAGAAAGGGTATCTGGAAAAATTACGCGAAATGGGCAGGCCTTTCGGGGACTTCATCGCATCTGCATACATTGCGGCACAGTTTTGCCACTTCCCTGCTGGCCGGAGGAGCGGATTTAAGATCTGTTCAGGAACTTTTGGGACACGCTGATCTTTCTACTACGCAGATTTATACACATGTTGATGTCAGTATGCTTCGTGAAAACCACCGCCGTTTTTTCCCGCGGTTGAGTACGGCGGAGCAGTGAGAGTATTGAAATGAAAAAACATATAGAAATATTTATTGCCATTTTAATAATTTTATTTATGAGCGCTGTTACTTTTTCTGTGTATCGCAGTCAAACAGGTAAACAAAACAGGGAGCTGGCAAAACGTATTGCCGAGTTGAGTCCCAACGGAGGCACGCCAGAAACTATTGACGGTTTGAAGACCGCCATAGCGCTGTACGAAGATCAAATTGAACGCAATGTAAGAGAAGGCGTTCAAACCGGCGCTTACTGGAAAATCCTTGCCACAAGGCTTGCGGACAGTAATATGCACAATGATGCGCTTAACGCCCTTGAAAGGGCAATTTATTTTAATTCTGAGGATCCGTTTCTTTATTATTTAGCCGGAGTAACAGCGGCGAATGTCGCCAATTCAGTTGTTGGATTTTCGGCTGACTCGATAAATGAAAAGGAGCGTTATTTCAGATTGTCTGAAAATTCATATAAAAGGGCGCTGGAACTCAATATTACTTATGCAAAGCCGATGTACGGTATTGCACTCCTTTATGTATTTGATCTTGACCGCCCTGGGGATGCGATAATGTATCTTGAACGTTTGCTGCAAGTAACGCCGGCAGATACTTCTGCAATGTTTGTTTTGGCAAGAGCATACTATATGATTGAAAATCTGCAAAAGGCAGTTGAAATATACGACAAAATCGCTGAACGTACAAAGGATAAAAACATAAGGGAAGAAGCATTAAACAACATAGATATTATTCAGGAGATGTTATTATGAAACAGCACAAAACCCGCGGACTTCTCGATTTAATAATATCTATTTTACCCGGATTAACATTAAAAGAAAAAATAAAATTGTTAAATTCATTTGATAATGAGGAAGAATTATATTTTCAATCAAAGAAAAATATTGAAGGTCTTCTTAATCGTAAAGTTAAAAAAGACTGGGATATCAGTGAAATACGAAATAAGGCCGATCGTATTGACACAATCTGCGGAATAAGGTCAATTAAATGGGTATCCTGGTCAAGCGAAGAATATCCGCCGTTATTAAGGGAAATCTACGATCCGCCGGCTGTTATCTATTACAGGGGCAGTCTTCCAAATCCGGAAAAACCCCTGCTTGGTATGGTCGGTACCCGAAAGCCAAGTCCTGAAAGCGCGGAACAGGCATATAAAATTGCCTGCGGCGCCGGAAAAGCCGGAATATCCGTAGTTTCAGGACTTGCTCTGGGAATTGACGCAATGTCCCACAGGGGAAATCTTGCAGGCGGCGTTCCCGGGTACGCAGTACTGGGTTCGGGAATTGATGAAATATATCCTTCGTCAAACAGGCTTCTTGCAAAACAAATACTTGATTCAGGCGGGGCGTTGATTTCTGAATATTCCCCCGGAACAAAACCGGCCAAATGGAGTTTCCCTGCGAGAAACAGAATCATTTCCGCCCTTTCGCGCAGCGTATTGATTGTGGAAGCGCCGCAAAAGTCAGGCGCTCTCATTACAGCAGCATTCGCGCTTGAACATGGCAGGGAATTATGGGTAGCGTCAACCGGAGTGCAGAAGAGTACGATAAAAAACAAACTTGGCACGTTAAAGCTTGCGGAAGACGGCGCGGAAGTAATTTATTCGGAGCTGGATATTTTTAAAAAATGGAATTTGAATTATGCAGATAACGATAAAAAGGTTATGGTTTCTGCCGGGAATATAAGCAAAGAGGAGATAATCTCTTCAATGGCAAATTTACTTAATATTGAAATTTAAGGACGAAATATGGCAACAGAAGTAAAAGCTGCGGAAAACGGTGTGGAAAAGAAAAGTTCCTTGAGCGCGGCTGCCGGTAAGAAAACCTCAAAGGTAAAAAAATCTGTCAAGACAAAAAAGGAAAGTAAAAAACATGCGGAAAAACAGATTCTTGTAATTGTAGAGTCTCCCGGAAAGGTGAAAACAATTGAGAAATATCTGGGTCCTTCTTACAGCGTAAAGGCATCAATGGGACATTTAATCGATCTGCCAAAATCAAGAACGGCAATAGATATCGACCACAACTTTGAACCTGAATATATAACTGTCAGAGGCAGGGCGAAAATCCTGAAAGAATTGCAAACAGATGCGAAAAAATCATGCAAGGTTTTGCTTGCTTGTGATAACGACCGTGAAGGCGAAGCAATTGCATGGCATTTGAGAAACGCTTTTGTTGCGAAAACAGCGTCTTTGCCGATAGAGCGGATCAGTTTCAATGAAATAACTCCGCAGGCAATAAAGGACGCGGTGCTTAATCCGCGCGTCATTGATGAATCAAAAGTTTCCGCGCAAAAAGCGAGGCGTGTGCTTGACAGGCTTGTAGGCTACAACCTTTCGCCCCTATTGTGGAAAAAAGTAAAAAACGGACTTTCGGCAGGACGGGTTCAGTCGGTGGCGCTGCGTTTGATCTGCGAACGGGAAAAGGAAGTGGAAAGCTTTATCCCTGATGAATACTGGACTCTGGAAGCGGATATTAAAGCCGGAAAAACTGTTTATACAGCCCAGCTTGTACTTTGGAACAATAACAAACCGGAATTAAAAAACGAAAATGAAGTTAAAGCAATTATTGAAAAAATTAAAGACAAGGAATGTATTGTTTCCGATATCAGGGAAACTGACAAGACTATCCGTCCAAAGGCTCCTTTTACAACATCGCAGCTTCAGCAGACTGCTGCTAACCGCCTTGGGTTTACTTCGCGCAAAACCATGCAGGTAGCCCAGCAGCTTTATGAAGGCGCAAGTATAGGCTCTTCAAGAGTTGGTCTTATAACCTATATGCGTACAGACAGCGTGCGTATTTCAACAACAGCGATTGAAGATGTGCGAAGCTGGCTTGGCAAAAATTATCCGAAAGAGCTGCCTGAAAAACCGGTTGAGTACACTGTGGGCAAAAACGCGCAGGACGCTCATGAAGCAATCAGGCCGACTTATACCGAATATACGCCGGACTCTGTCAAGGAATATCTCACAAAAGATCAATTCAGGCTGTATTCGATTATTTGGGAGAGGTTTGTTTCCTGCCAGATGAATAACGCAAAAAGCAGAACTGTCAGTGTAGATATCAAAGTTACAGCGGGAGATGAAGAGGGGCTTTTCAGGGTCAGCGGATCAAAAATGCTTGAAAAAGGATTTTATAAAGTTATTAAACTTTTATCTTCCAGAGATGAAAACAAAAGTTCATATCCTCTGTTAAAAACAGGCGATACTGTGATAGTGGACAAATTCTACAGTGAACAGCACTTTACGCAGGGACCTGCGCGTTATTCCGATGCTTCCATTGTTAGGACACTGGAAGAGAAAGGAATTGGGCGGCCTTCAACATACGCTTCAATTATTTCAGTTTTGCTGGATCGGTATTACGTTACGCGCTCAAACAAGCAGCTTGTTCCCACTGTTTTGGGTAAATTGATAAATGAAGTATTGGTAGAGCATTTTCCAATGTATGTGGATGCCGATTTTACCGCTTCAATGGAAACAAAACTTGATGAAGTAGAAGAAAACAGAGTCAGCTGGCCGCAGATGATAAGGGAATTCTGGGATCCGTTTAAAACTACTGTCGATGATGTAAGCAAAACAATTGAATCTTTTAAAGGTACTCTGGATGAGCCAACCGAATTTTCCTGTGAAAAATGCGGCAAACAAATGATGAAAAAACTGGGGAGGTTCGGATTCTTCATTGCATGTTCCGGATTTCCCGAATGCCGCAATACCAAATCCATACCTCTTGCCAAATGCCCGAAATGTACAGGTGATATTGTAGCGAGAAAAACCAAAGGCAGAGGCAAGGAATTCTACGGATGCACAAATTATCCCGAATGTGATTTTATCAGCCATTTTAAGCCTGTGAATCAAAGCTGTCCAAAGTGCGGATTCTTTATGGTAGAGAAACACGACAAGAAAAACGGCACACATAAAGTCTGCATTAATACGGAATGTGATTATCTGCACAGTACGGAGGATGCCGAATGATGAATAAGGTACCCTCAACGGCAGTTTCCGTAATACGGGAATATTTAACCTATTTACAGGCAGTAAAGGGCTGTTCTGTCAGAACAATCGAAGCTTACAAAAATGATCTCTTTCGTTTTGAAAACTACTGCAGCAATCACAGTATAGAAATTGAAAAAGCAAATCCCTATGAGGTGCGGAAATTTGTTGCCGATTTAAGCGCCGAAAGCATGGCAGCGACAACGGTAAACAGATGTCTTTCTTCAGTCCGCGGGTTTTATTCCTGGATGGTGCGTTTCAGGAAAAGGGAAGACAACCCTTGTTTTTCCATAAGAAACATCAAGACGCCGCAAAAACTTCCTTCTGTATTGTGGGAGAATGAAATGGCAAATTTCGCATCTCTTCCTGAATCTGCCGGAATTCTTTGGCCTGTAAGAGACCGAGCCTTGATTATGGCAATGTATTCGGCTGGTTTAAGAATTTCAGAAGTAGTTTCACTTTCCATGGAAAATATTTCAGGCTCACTGGACGATGCGAGAATAACCGGAAAAGGAAATAAAATGCGTTATGTGTTTTTTTCCGAAGAAGCGAAAGAAGCGTTAAAAGAGTATCTGCCGCAGCGCTCGGCGCGGCTTGGGATGTCCGGCATTGACGGAAAAAAGGGCGCTCTTTTCATAAACAGGAAAGGGCAGCCGATTTCAATTTCCGGAGTCCGCTGGATAATATCGCGTTATGCGCAAAAATCTGGAATTGGGAAAAATATCCATCCGCATGCGCTGCGGCACAGTTTTGCAACACACCTTGTTAATTCCGGCTGTGATGTCCGTGTTGTTCAGGAAATGCTCGGACATTCAAGTCTTTCTACAACACAGCGTTACACGCATGTTAACGTTGACTCCTTAAAAAAAGTATACGCAAAGGCGCATCCTCATGCAAAATAAAAAATATAATAGAGAAGGAAATAATGAACTCTAGAGAAAAAATAAAATCAACAACCATTATTGCGGTAAGGAAAGACGGCAAAGTTGCAATGGCGGGAGACGGGCAGGTAACGATGGGACAGACGGTTATGAAAAACAACGCTCGCAAAGTACGCCGCCTTATGGACGGAAAAGTATTGTGCGGTTTTGCCGGCGCTACAGCTGACGCGTTTACCCTCTTTGACCGTTTTGAAGCGAAACTTAAAGAATATTCCGGCGATTTGCTGAGGGCGGCGGTTGAACTGGCAAAGGACTGGCGGATGGATCGTACCTTAAGACGGCTTGAAGCTTTGCTGCTTGTGGCGGATCTTTCAAAAACGCTGCTTATTTCCGGCACAGGAGATGTAATAGAACCGGCGGAAAACGCGCTTGCGATTGGCTCAGGCGGCAATTACGCTTATGCGGCGGCTTTGGCTTTTCTGGAAGCCTCAGGATTTTCCGCCGCTGAAATTGCGGAAAGAAGCCTGAAAATTGCGGGTAACATCTGCATATATACAAATATGCAAATAACATTGGAGGAATTGGGTTAAGTTCATGAGTGATAACAAACAATTAAACGAAAAACTGAATAAGCTTACGCCGAAGGAAATTGTCGCGGAATTGGATAAATATATCGTAGGCCAGAAAAAGGCAAAAAGGGCAGTGGCTGTTGCGCTTAGAAACCGGATAAGAAGACTCAAACTTGAGCCGGAACTTCGTGAGGACATTGCGCCCAAGAATATTCTGATGATAGGGCCTACAGGCGTCGGGAAAACAGAAATCGCGCGGCGGCTCGCAAAACTTGCCGGTTCTCCGTTTCTTAAAGTAGAAGCGACAAAATATACGGAAGTTGGTTATGTAGGAAGAGATGTTGAGTCAATGGTGCGCGATCTTATGGCCGCCGGATTTCAGATGGTAAAGCAGGAAATGCAGGAATCTGTAACGCAGGAAGCGGATAGACGCGCCGAAGAAGCGCTTCTGGATTTATTGCTGCCTGATAACAATAAAAAACAAAAGGACAGAAAACCAAAACCGGTTGTGCGGCCGGTGGGCGCGTTTTCCATAAACCCTGAAAATTCCAACGGCAGCATCATAGGAACAACGCTTCAGGTCGGGATTCCGGTATTTAACAAAAAGGCCGCGGAAACAGAGGAT
>JAIRUY010000052.1 GCA_031254175.1 Treponema sp. | reverse complement strand
CGTTTTGATATGAGCGAGTATCAGGAAAAATACGCTGTCTCCCGCCTTATCGGTTCTGCGCCGGGTTATGTCGGCTACGAAGACGGAGGTCAGCTTACAGACGCGATACGCAAACAGCCGCATGCCGTTGTTCTGCTGGATGAGATTGAAAAAGCCCATCAGGATATTTACAATATTCTTTTGCAGATAATGGACTACGCTACTCTGACCGACAATCAGGGACGCAAGGCCGATTTCCGCAATGTGGTTTTTATAATGACAAGTAACGCCGGCGCAAGGGAAATTGGCAGGGGACTGATTGGTTTTGGAGAACGAATCCATGATGACAACGCGGTAGACAGTGCGGTGGAAAAAATCTTCACGCCGGAATTCCGCAATCGGCTGGATGCGGTTGTGCGTTTTGGACATCTTTCGCAGGAAATCATGATTTCTATTGTACGCAAAGAATTTGACGCTTTTACTGTCCAGCTTGCGGAAAAGAACGTAACGCTTACAATCACGGAAACCTGCATGGACAAACTTGCCGAAGAAGGCTACAGCCGCGAGTTCGGGGCAAGAAACGCAGGCAGGCTCATCGAAGAAAAGATTAAAAGTTTTTTTGTTGACGAGGTTCTCTTCGGCCGTCTCAGCGAAGGCGGCAGTGCAACAGTTGATTACAATGACGGTGAATACTGCATGAATGTTGATGAAACTGCCTGTGAAGAGTTAAATGTTTAATAATGAGAGCAGGGCCTGATCCGGATTTTCCCTATCTTGGTGAAAATCAATATTTTTCTTTTCCTTCTCCGCAGCAATGGGAGGGCGACATAGTCGCTATCGGCGGTAATCTTTCTCCGGGAATGCTGCTTTCGGCCTATGAACAGGGAATTTTTCCCTGGTATAATGACGGAGACCCGGTTATCTGGCAGTCGCCTGATCCTCGCTTTTTGATATTTCAGGAAGATTTGCACATATCATCTTCCATGCGGAAAATTTTAAGAAAACAGGTTTTCTCCGTCACCTTTGATAAAGATTTTTACGGAGTCATAAAAGGCTGCGCTGAAGCTTTTCGCCCGCGGCAGAATGATGTTCCCGCCGAGACCGGAGAGCGCAGTTTTTCAGGCACCTGGATTTCTTCTGATATTATTGAAGCTTACACGGAATTGTTTCGTTTGGGTTTTGCTCATTCGGCGGAAGCGTGGCAGGACGGAGAACTTGCGGGCGGCTGTTACGGCATTTCGATGGGCAGGGTTTTCATCGGCGAATCAATGTTCGCAAGGAAGAGCAATGCGTCAAAAGCCGCCTTCTTAAGCCTTGCGGAAAAACTTTTTGAAAAAGGTTTTGCTTTTATTGACTGCCAAACGCCTTCCAGACATCTTAAAAGTCTGGGCGGAGAAGAAATGTCACGGGAAAATTATTTGCTTTTGCTGAGAAGTCATGAGTTTTCGCGGCTGAGCAAAAATGAAAATATTATAAGGAGTATAAAACATGAATGAAATATCAATTTTTCTTGCTTTTAGCGCAGGGTTATTAACGTTTTTATCTCCGTGTGTACTGCCGCTTATTCCTTCTTGGTTATGTGTGATTGGCGGTTCGCCAATGTCGGGAACGTCCGGCACAGGTGACAACAGACCTAAACCTGTAGCAAGAACTATAAGTTTTATTTTGGGGTTTAGTACAGCTTTTATAATTCTCAGCATCGTCTTTTCAGTAACATTCAATTTGATGGGCGGTATGTTCCGGTTTATCAATATTGTCTCAGGATTGATTGTTATAATTCTGGGGCTTAACATTATTTTTAATTTTTTTGCCTTTCTCAATTTTGAAAAACGTTTTAGTTTAAAAAACAAACCAAAAGGAATTACCGGCGCTTTTCTTGCAGGCGGGGCTTTTGGCGCGGGCTGGACTCCAGGTGTTGGGCCGGTATTGACCAGTATTTTGGTTTTAGCAGCTCAAAACGGCGGTATCCCTAGCGCTGTTTTTTATCTGCTCTTTTTTTCTGCCGGCCTGGGGCTTCCGTTCCTGCTGGCCGCTTTTTCTTTTGACGCTTTTATCAGAATATCAGTAAAGCTGCGCAGGTTTTTGCCGGGTTTTCAGCGTGTCTGCGGAGTGCTGCTTGTTTTAATCGGCGTTTTAATAATTTCCGGACGTTATCAGGAACTCAGCGCTCTTGCGGCCAGATGGCAGCCTTTTTCTTCTCCCGCATTGTAAATTATCCGGCTTGACAATCTGCGCATATCTGTTTTAGGCTAAAACAAAAAGTTTTACATAGAAAGTTAAAAATTTTATTGAGGTAAAAACAATGAAAAACAAGCTGTTCGTTTTCATTCTTATTGCTGTTGTTACTGGTTCTGTATTTGCAGACAACAAAATTTCCGAAAATGTAGCCAGAGCTTTCAGAGCTGCCGGAATACAGGTTTTTAATGAAGGGGCAGCTATAAACGATTTTACATTACGCAGGCTTGACGGGAGAAATTTTACTCTTTCACAACAACGCGGCAAGGTAGTGTTTCTGAATTTTTGGGCTACATGGTGTCCTCCTTGCCATCAGGAAATGCCGTCTATGGAGGCGTTGTATCAAAGACTGAAAAACAGAGGGTTGGAAATGGCAGCGGTAAATCTTGGCGAATCAAGAAATGATGTGTATTCTTATATGACCCGAAACAACTTAAGTTTTCCGGCATTAATTGATACAAGACAAGTGACCGTTTCCATGTACGGTATACGATCAATCCCAACTACCTATATTATTGACAGACGCGGGTTGGTTATCGCACGGTTTATAGGTTCCACTGACTGGAATTCTTCACAGGTTGTATCGGCTTTTGAAACGCTTCTGGCGGAATAATCTCAGGCAATGACTGCAGACACAGTTAAGGAACAGGCCGCCGTTATGGAAAAACTCATTGCCGCCGCGTTGACATTGCCGCTTAATTCACGCCTCTCTTAAAAACGCAATATATCCTCTGTAAGTTGTATAAAGATCAACCTTGCTGATTACTTCAAACGGTGAGTGCATTGAAAGTACAGGCACACCGCAGTCCAAAACATCAATTCCCAAATTGGCGGCATAAAGGGCGATTGTTCCGCCGCCGCCCTTGTCTACTTTTCCCAGCGCTCCAAACTGCCATTGAACATTGTTACGGGTCAAAATCGCCTGCACCTTTGCGCAGAACTCCGCGTTTGCATCACTTGCGCCGTATTTGCCGCCGGAACCTGTGTACTTGGAAAGCGCAATGCCTTTTCCGATATAAGACGCGTTTTTTTTGTCGAATACGCCTGCGTATGCGGGATCAAATGCCGCGTTAACATCGGAGGATAACATTGCGGATCGGGAAAAACAGAGCCGCAATTCGTTTTCGTTTGCGCAAAGCATGGCAATAAAATTTTCAAAGTTGGAAGAACGCGCGCCTGTATTTCCCGCGGAGCCCGTTTCTTCCTTATCCGATAAATAGCACACAACTGTTTTTTCCGGCGCGGCTGTATTTGCAAGGGAGATGACGGCTTTCAGGGCAGGAAAAGCGCAGCAGCGGTCGTCATGGCCGTAAGCGCCGATCAAACTGCGGTCAAGACCGACATCGCTGGCCTTAAAGGCAGGGACAAATTCAATTTCCGCGCCGG
>JAIRUY010000168.1 GCA_031254175.1 Treponema sp. | reverse complement strand
GGCTCCGGCAGCAACCCTGCAAAAATTTCAAGTTTTTTGGCTTGGATGAGTTCCCTGTCCCCGATGGTTTTATGGTCAGCGTAGTGGTTAATCATAATATCCGTTTTATGTCCGGTTTCTCCTTTAAGCAATTTCTTGTCCAGTTTATTAACCATGTACGAGGTGAAAAAATGCCGCCAGCCGTGGAATGTATATTGTTCTGCTTCTTGTGAAGAAAAGCCCACTTTTACCATTGCTTCACGAAGCCCTACACAAAAACTTCTACCCTGCATTGGTACTTTGCTTCTTGTGGTAGACCAGAATACAAGGCTTGTAGGAGAAATGCCCCATGGGTTTTGTTTTGCCTGTTCAACAAGCCCATTCATTAAATCAGGGAAAGGAATGTGAACAATCCTGTCTTCATTGGTCTTTGTGGTTTTCATTTTATCTTCGCTGTTGTAGGAATTTCGGACATAAAGACAATCTTTTCCCAAGTCTTGGAATTGTAAAGCTACAATTTCCCCATTTCTCATTCCGGTAACTGCCGCCAGCATATTTGCCAGTTTTGAGCGTTCATCACTCCAATCAACCTTAAAAACGGCGGCAGCAGAAGTCATTGTTAAAATGTTCCGCTTCTTTTTTTCCCCCGAAAACATTGTATGCCCTCTTGTCGGGTCAACGGTAATTTTGCCCTTTTCAAAAGCCCATCGAATAGGCTTTGTCCCTGCGGCTATAATCCCATTTTTCCGTTCAGCGGATAAATTCAAAGGTTCAAGGTGTTTGATAAAAGCGTCTATATCGTCATAGGAAATATCCCCTAAAAAACGCCCCTTTAAAAACCCATCCCAATACAGGTTAATAGCCCCTGTTTGGTTACTGCAATGCCTTTTGTGTATACTGTCTTTTTGCCGTCTCTTTTCTGTGACATAAGGCGAAGTTTCCCAATCCCAAAAGGTTTTCAGGAACGAGACAAAATCCACAGCACCAAAGGTATCTTTTTGGACATAACTCTTTACCCAACCGGAACGCTGTAATTCTGCCATGACTTTTTGGACTTCGGTTTCGTCTTTAAGTTTCCGCACCATGTCTTTGACACATAAGTCATTCATACTCAAGACTGTGTTTGTTTTCTTTTGGGGTATACCGTCTCTTAGCATTTGGAAAGCGGCCTGCATAGCCTCATTTTCCGTTTTCTTTCCTGTGGAAACAGGGCGGAGATACTTACCGTTTTGGTCTTTGAAAGATACCGAATAGCAAGAGCGGTCTGCTCTCTTGAAAAGGGAAAAAGGATATGCGTTCATAGCGCACCTCATATTATACCGACATCGAAACTGGTTTATGTGCCAGTTTTTGTGCCAGCAGTAATAATTAGCGTTAAATGAACGCCCATTGTTAGGGTAGTTCCCTTGCTAATTCCTTATAACATAAAGACTTAGCAATTCTTACTAAGTGCCACCTCGGAGAATTGAACTCCAGACACGCAGATTTTCAGTCTGCTGCTCTACCAACTGAGCTAAGGTGGCTATACAAACGCACCGCGTAAGCGGTGAGGATGAACAAAGTTAATCAGCCCAGGAACAAGTAAATGTAATCCCAGACAATATTACGCAAGGACACCTTCAGGTGTCCGGCAGTTCCGCTACAAGTAATGTCAGCCTGGAACAGGCTGGGGAACCTGAAGGAAACTGCAAACGCACCGCGTGAGCGGCGTATTGACCAAAAACATCTGTTTTTATCCTATAAAAACGCCGTTTTTTTGTCAATACCTCTTAATCAAAACTGCAGAAATGGTGAGATAACTAGCCCGAACCGAAGGTTCGCAGTTATCTCACAAGTCCATTATTTCTTCCCTTTTGTTTTTACTACAGGCTTTTTTTGTTCAGCCCTGTCCAGTGCGCTTGGGGGGAATGCGCCTTCCTGATATTCGTTGCTGTCTGAAAACCATGCGGTAACTGCCAGTTTTGCTTCCTCGTCAATGGATTGGACAACCATTAAAGGGCTGTTTGGCAGACCGGATGCAACAACTACATCACCGATTAGTCTTTCTGTTAGTCTTACGCTCATAAATCTCTCCTTTTTTTAGTATCTTATCAAATAATATATGACATACACCCAGCTAAATATACCGTGTATGATTGCCCAAAGAACAGATTTCCAGGCTGAATAGGAAATAATCATGGCCAAACATGATCCAAAAGATATCCCGACTTTTGCAATGCTTTTTCCAGCATAAATGACATTCGACATTTTTATCCTCCAAATAATTGTTATTATATCTTTGTCATATTTTGAAAAAATTATAAAGGGGTATTTACTTGAATAAATACCCCTTATATTATAATATAAAAACAGATTGTTTCAATGGTGAACTCCGCCGCAGAGTTCGAATCTGCGGTTCGGCGGGGATATGGACTGTGTCCTAAACCCGCTTGCGATAAAACGACAGCAGGAGAAGGATACAAATTATGAGAATTGAAAATGTAAAAATTGAAGATGCGGCAGATGCAAATTATGTTATAAGAAAATTCTTTAAGAATGAGTTAAAAAGTATAAAATTGAGTCAACTAGAACAGCTTATACTGACTGTTTATAATATGGGAAAAAATAATGGGTTATCGGCTGATTCTGAAGATGTTGCTTTGGGATCTCTTTCTAATCTTAAGGAAAATGACACCGCAAAAGCAAATCCGTTTAAAATTAACGACAGAGCAAAAGCTATTGAAGATATCGAAATAGGTAACAGCGGAGAATTTGTTCAAAAAAACGCTGTGGGTACAGTTACTGCAATTGAAGGAGATGTAGTGTCATTCTTGTTTGAAATGGATGATGAAGGAGAAATGATCGAAGCCAGTGTGCTATTTGATAAATTAGAAAAAATTTGATAATGTTGAGCTGTAAACCCCACAGTTACGCCCGCGGTTTTCTTGAGTAAATTTTCCTTAAATCACGCATTTAATTTAAAATCCAATGTTCCCCGTTCCGCGCCGTTTACAATAAGCGTAATCGAATGGATGCCCGGATAATGCTTCCTTGTGCTTAAATCCGCGAAAGAATGTTTTTTTGTGTAAATTTTCTTCTCGTTTGCTTTTAATGAAATTTCCGATATTTGAAAAATTTTTCTGTTTCTCTTTCCATTGGATTTAACAAAATCAATTCCGTATTCCAGTCTTACTTTTACCGCCTTCTTTGTAAAAATCACAAATGAAAAAGTAATATCCTTTCCAATCGAAACAGATTTTGCCCCCAAAGCAAATTTATCAACATCTACAGAGGCAACATCGTCCAATCCAAAAATAGCCAGCACATCACGATTGCCCTTTTTTAGCAGTGTTCTGCATGCATGTTTTACAATCCAGTTAGTGTCTTCATTTTTGCCGTACCATTTTTTTGCAAGCTTTACAACCAAATCCGGATGTGTTTTTGAAATGTCATTCAGATTATTGGCAACACTCTTTCGTACATACGGTGATGGGTCGGTTTTTAGCTGTTCCAGTATAGGCAGAATGGGAGTTGGGTCTTTTTTATATTTGGTTAAGCCTATTGCCCACGGCAGCGCAGGACGGCAGCCTTCACTGGCAAGTCTTCGGATATGTTCGTTTTCATGCTTGGACCAGACATACATCCTTGCCATCATGCGTTTTTCATCCTTAATGATAAACGGTCTTACTGCAAGTTCTGAAGATGCGTTTTCGGTATTTTTTTCCAGAGCGTTTATGGACAAATCCCAATTTTCTTTATCTTGCCCGAAAACTTCGACAAAGTCCGGCAGGCAGAAATTCAAAAAATCGGAAGAATGACCCGCAATTGCTTTTTCAAGAATGACAAGAGCCTTGCTGTAATCTGCCGGTAAATATTTTCCCAAACTCATCGTTATTTTTCGGCCTCTGGCCAGCAATTCCAGCTTTTCCCACGTCTCATCCATTGTCGATTTTAAAAACTCGTCAACCTTGAATGTTTTATAAACCGATTGAACAGCCAACGCGATCTCACTGAGCGATTTGTGATTTAACCTGTCTTTAAATAACTCCGCCATGCTGTTCTCCTTTAAAACCAAATGGTGGTTTCACTATAGAAACGATATTCCGTCCTGCATAAAATTTCAAGACCTATTGGTTAACATTTGATAGAATGAAAACAAAATGGCCAGATTTTTTCTTGTATTGATTTTTCTTTTTCGCCTGTCGTTTGTTTTTCCATGTGAATTAACCGGGCATTTTCAATTTGATGTATCAAATGATGTTGAAGTACTGTATTCCGGCTGTTACGATGCGGTCAACAAAGGGCCTCATATCATAGAATATCTTTTAACAAAAGAACGATTGGAAAGCCCAAGCGTCAGACGGCCTTCCGCCAGATTTACGCAAAACAGAGACGGGGGAGCGCTGCAAAATCTTTTGCAGGAACACGGCTACTCTCTGCCGGAACATAATGATTTTACAAACTCAGGTTTTGACAGGGGGCACATGGCTCCTAACGCGGATTTCAATGATACTCACGAAAATGCCATGTTGACATTTTTTATTGCCAATGTCTGGCCGCAGACGCCGCAGGTAAACAGAGTTGAATGGCTGTATGCGGAAAATGAGACCCGAAGGTTAGCGGTAGAATATCTTGCGGTAAAGGTTGTCATTGTTGTGGATGAATTTACTGATTTACAAGTCGGTGAAATTCAAGTACCGCTTAATTTTAAAAGAATGATTTATGATTTTGAAAATGATGAACTAATATATGAAATTGTTGTCTACCAACATTTAGAAACTTTAATGAATTGAAGTTTTTTGTCCCTCTGAAACTTCAATAAAAATCAAAAAACGCTTGACAATTTGCATTATATGTATTATATTAGATAATATAAACAATACAAAAGGAGGCGATGCTATTGTGTTATTACAGTTAGACTTTACTGTTGAAACGCCTATTTACAGGCAGATTCACGACCAGATTGTTTTGGGCATCGCAGACAGACAATTGACTGCCGGGGAAAAGCTGCCGACCATTCGTGTTTTGGCAAATGAAACAGGCGTTAACGCGATGACTGTTAATAAAGCCTATCAGCTTCTAAAACAGGAAGGCTATATAACAACAGATCGCAGAGGCGGGACAGTGGTCGCAGAACAAAAAAACAAAAAACATGAGAGAAAAACACTTGCAGAGCTTTTACTGCCGGCCGCTTCCGCAAAACTGGCCGGCATGTCACGAAAAGAATGGCTTAACCTGTGCAGACAAGCCTATGACCACTAGTGTCCTGTCATATCAATATTACGGTACAATTTATTAAAATAAAGAGGAGTAGAAAAGATGATTTTTAATGCCATTATTACAGTTTGTTTGTTGCCGGTTGCCTTCATATTTTATTTTATGCTGCTCAATAACCTGAAACCAAAAAAGAATATCATTCTTGGCGTTACATTGCCCCATAACGCGCATGATGCGCCTGAAACAAAAGAAATATGCAATTTATTCAAAAAGCGGCTCAACATAATAATGCTTGGTCTGCTTTTACTGTTGATCCCTCCGTTCTTTTTAAATTTTATGGGGCTTACCATGGTCTGGTTTATGACATGGATCTTGCTGGCAATCGCCGCTTTTATGGCTGTGTTTGCCAAATATCGAACAAAACTTATGGCGCTTAAACGTGAAAAAAACTGGAACAGTGCGGCAGCCGGCCGTGCGCTGGTTGATATAAAGGCTGCGACACTGGTGCAAAAAAAGATCAACAGCCTTTTATTTTTGCCGCCTGTTATCGCCGGTTTGGCAATAACTTTATTCTCGTTCGTTAATGCGAATGAATTTGATTTTGTTTATTTGTATGTCATTTTCACATCAATCACTGTTATTTTCTGGCTGTGCTATTACCTTATTTTCCGTCTTCGTACTGAGGTGGTAGATGAAAACGTATCCGTAAATGTTGCATTGACTTGTATGCGCCGTCATAACTGGGGAAAGTTTTTTCTTTTTGCTTCATGGCTGACAGGAATTCTTGTTTTTTTTATTTGGATTATCAATGACAGCCTGACAGGATATCTTACAGTCACTCTCGCATATTCTTTGCTTATGCTCGCGCTTGGAATCTATACTGAATTTGCCACAAGAATTGCCCAGCAAAAACTCACTGCCGCAAATACCGGGGATCTTTATCTTGATGAAGATGACTACTGGCTCCTTGGTCTTGTTTATTACAATCCAAATGACACGCATCTTTTTGTAAATGATCGTGTTGGCATAAATGTGTCTGTAAACCTTGCCAAAACAGCCGGCAAAGTGATTATGGCATTATCTGTACTGGCTCTTTTGGCATTGCCGTTCCTTGGAGTTTGGATGTGGAAAGAGGAGATTACGCCTGTAAAATTAATTTTAAATGAAAATGCTCTGACTGTCCGCCATACAAAGGATCAGTATGTTGTCCCGTTGAGTTCCATAAAATCGGTAGACCTTCTTGAAACATTACCCTCCATGATCAGGGTAGGCGGAATGGGTCTTGAAAACCTCAACAAGGGAAATTTTCGTGTAGAAGGTTATGGCACGAGCCGTGTGTGTATTCGTATCAATGAACCGCCGTTTATTGTTATAAAAACGAACGACAATATCTATATTATCAATGATGCGGACAGTAATGTGACCAAAGAAATATATACAAAGTTGTAATGAGCACAGCACATGCAAAAGCCGTCTGTGAACCCAACAAGTAATTTTTTTGTTTTTGGAGGCACCCAACATTTATAGCGGAATGGTGATAGTAAAACTTGTCCCTTTTTCTGATGACACCGAGATCTGCCACCTGTGATAATCGGCCACCCACTTTACAACAGCAAGGCCTAAACCCATGCCCTGCTCGCGGCGGGAGGAACTGCTCCTGTAAAGAGGTTCAAATACATGAGGAAGAGTCTCCCTGTCAATCCCGGGTCCGTTATCGCTGATTACAAGTTCCACAGTGTTTTCCGTCAAAGCGGCGGTGAAACGGATAATTGATCCGGCAGGCGTATGGCGAACCGAATTGTGTATTAAATTTTCCAATGCTCGCACCATCAGCCGTTCATCCATAAGAACCGAAAGGTTTTCAGGCAGATTTATATCTGCGATAAATTCATGCTGCATAAGCTCGACATCCATACTCATTGTTTTCGCAAAATTCTTTAAAAAAATTGTTATGCTAATATCGTTTAATTTCTCCCGCCATTCTCCTGTCTCCATTCGTACATAATTGATAAGGTCATTTATCATCCCGTCAAGCTGATCTGCCTTTGCGGTAATAATTTCCGCCGCATTGGAACGGGAAACAGGGTCTTCT
This sequence comes from Treponema sp., assembly GCA_031254175.1. Classification (GTDB taxonomy): domain Bacteria; phylum Spirochaetota; class Spirochaetia; order Treponematales; family Breznakiellaceae; genus WQXQ01. The sequence goes on along the minus strand of JAIRUY010000168.1, from coordinate 3,952 downwards.
GTAACGCCGTCCTCAATTGCTTCGGCGTATCCTTTAATTAAAGCCAATGGAGTTTTCAGATCGTGGGAGATTCCCATGATAAAACGGGAACGCCGCAGCTCCTCTTCTTTCAGGGCATTGCGCATTTTATTAAGTGAGTTGGTAAGGGAAATAATTTCGTTGCTGCCTTTGACATCTATCTGAAGATCCAGTTCTCCTTTGGCAATGCGCCTCGTCGCGTCTTCCAGAACTTGAATTGAATTTGTGATGGTTTTCGCAATAACAATAGACATACAAATTGCGAACACTGTCAGCAAAATAATAAAAATAAAGATTGTGAAAAAAAACGGATACAGTCTTGGTCTGGCAGGCTGTATCAACGCCTTGTTAAGGATAAAAACCCGGCTGTCTGTCAGATTTCGCGAACTAAAGAAAATATTGGATAATTGTTTTTCTCCGGTCACCAAAGAAAATATGCTTTCCTGTGATGCGAAATCACCTGTATTGAATTCCGGCAGTGTCGAATAAAGAACAAAAAAATCATCGTTTAAAACGGCAAAATCGCCGAGATTTCTTGAATAAGCAATAATGCGTGTAAGTGTTTCCCAGTCCTGGACACTTATATATTCGTTTGTCAGTGCGAAAACTTCCTCGTATGCAGGCAGACCGGGAACATCTCTTTCAACAAAAAACTGACGGTACACTATGTTTGTAAGAAATATGAGTAATGGAGCCAGCAGAATACCTGCTACAAGCAGCCTGGCTTGGGTTCGAATTTTCATTGGCGGTTTTTTGAGTTTTCAGGAATATTAAACCGGTAGCCCATGCCGTGTACGGTTTCTATATAGACCGGATTTGACGGATCGTCTTCGATTTTTTTTCGCAGGCGCTGAATATAAACCGCCACAGTAGTGAGGTCTCCGTAGTCATTTTTCCAAACCTCTGAATAGATTGTTTTTACATCCATGGGTTTCCCGGGATTTTTTGTGAGCCATGCAAGGCAGTTGTACTCTGTTGCCGAAAGCGGTATTCTCTCATCGTTTTTTTTCAGAATACAGGATTCATAGTACAAATCAAATGGACCAAAGCGAAACACATTCTCCTGATTTTTTTCATTAAAATCTCTGAGGCGCCGGAACAATGCCCTGACACGCGCAACGAGAACTTTAGGTGAAAATGGTTTTGTAATATATTCATCCGCTCCGATTCCCAGTCCGCTGATTTGATCCTCATCGCTGTTTCTGGCAGATACTATCAGCACAGGCGTATTGCTGGATTGCCGGAATTTTTGCAGGAACTCAAGACCGTCCATGCCGGGAAGGTTGATGTCCAGAATGACAAGTTCCGGCTTCCAGTTGTCGAAAACGGAAAAACCTTCTTCGGCGCTTTCTGTGACGCGCACCTCAAAGCCTTCCCGTGACAGGTAAAGAGTAACGAGGTCAGCCAGTTCTTTTACGTCTTCTATGACTAAAATTTTACCCTGCATGAATCTCTCTTATACAAAGCATATTTCACATGATTATTTTCAGCAACAGGGATAATGGAATATAACAAAAAATTATTCGTGCTGAGGGGTAAATACCCGCCATTTAGTGCGAGGCTGTTGATTTTCTTAACAAATGTACTGCAAAGCCGAGAATCTCAGTCTGTAAATATACCGCGATAACAGCGCCTGTTGCGTCTTTTTTTGCATTGTCATGATCAAAAGTAATTCCGCCGCGCTCAAGACGGGCTATGGCTCTCGTTAAACTGTTTGTGCCTATTGCAATGTGCCCGCGGCTTCCGGGAGCGGCAGTTTTTACAAATTCAATATTGGTTCCCGAAAAAACAGAACCGGCGCCGTCTTTTACCGGAAAACCAAAAAAAGTATTAAAAAATACTGAGGCCTTTTTTGCTTCTTCTTCACTGCCTGAGTTAACGCCAATATGAGCGACAGAAAAACCTAAAAGGTTAAATACCGCTTCCCGTGACAGAGCTTCAATTTTTTCAAACTCACCTGCGTTGATAAGATCAGCGCCTGCCATCCATGAACCGCCGCAGCAAAAAGTTTTTTCAAAAGCGATATATCTGGACAGATTCTCCGCATTTATTCCGCCTGTAGGCATAAATTTCAACTGAGGATATGGAGCTGCAATGGCTTTTATATATTCAATGCCGCCTGCCTGTTCCGCAGGAAAAAACTTTACTGCCTCAAGCCCGTGATCAAGCGCTCTCTCAATGTCCGAAGGATTGACGCAGCCGGGTACGATTGGGATTCCTTTGGCTGTACAATATGATACTACATTTGGGTTAAAACCGGGGCTGACAATAAATTTTGCTCCCGCATCAATTGCTTTGTCAACTTGCTCTTTAGTCAATACTGTTCCCGCGCCGACAAGCATTTCCGGCATGGCTTTGGCAATATTTTTGATCGCGTCTTCCGCCTGCGCGGTTCTGAAAGTTATTTCAATGCATGGAATTCCGCCGGAGGCAAGAGCTTTTGCCAGCGGGACTGCTTTTTGCGCATCATCAATTTTAATAACCGGCACTATGCCTATTTTGCCAAGTTCTTCAAGAAGGGTATGCATGGTTTTCTCCTAGTAGTATTGCTCATAATTTCGAACGACACGAAAACCGATGTTTATGCTTTTATAAGTCGGGTAGTTGTGATCCCGGAATGCGGAACGTGCGCGCATAGCAAAAGTAAAATAGCTTCCGCCGCGGATCACACGGCGATCTTGTGGTGTCGCTCTTTCAGGGTGTGATTCCAGTATTAAATTATAATCTCCATACCAGTTCCAGCACCATTCAGCCACATTTCCGTGCATATCAAATATTCCCCAATTATTTGGCGGATATCTGCCTACTTCAGTTGTTCCTGTGCCAAAATAATTTGCTCTGTTTCTTGGCAGATTGTCTCCTGTGTTATATGCCGTTGTTGTTCCTGCCCTGCATGCGTATTCCCATTCTTCTTCAGTCGGCAGCCGGTAACCGTTTGCTCTCCTGTTCCATATTACAATTGGATTGCCCCCGCTTCTTGAAGCTCTTATTATATATGCCGGCGTCAGATCTTCCATTCGGCTTAATCTGTTGCAGTACTCTACAGCATTAAACCAACTGACCTGTTCTACAGGCCTGTTCTGTCCTTTGAAAAAACTGGGATTGTTTCCCATTACTCTCTCGTATTCCCTTTGCGTTACTTCATACATTCCTATATAAAAAAAATTCAAAGTTACTTCGTGCAGTCTTTCATCTTCCTCGCGATCAGCTTCATCTGTGGGGCTGCCCATAGTGTAAGTTCCGCCCCGCACAAGCACCATGTTTTCAGGAATTGGCCGCAATATGCGGATAACAGGTTGTAGGGGACTGGTTTCTGCCAAATCTTCAAAATCACTTTGTGTTATCTCATATATGAGAATTTCCATGTCTTCAAGATTATCTTCATTTTCTAAAATGTCAGTTATTGCCAATAAATTGTCCTGATCTAGAAGTTCCGGCAAAGAGTCAAAAAATTCTTCCATTGAGAAGATAAACTCCGGCAGGATTTCTGCTTCCTCTGTTGCGGAATAGGCATATTCCGATACCGCAGAAAGGCTTGTTTCTTCAAGCTCAATTTGTTTTTGCTCGGTTGAATTTTTTATAATGGAAAAAGTCACCACTAAGGCGATAATGAGAATAATTATGATTAATGTAAAAGTTTTTTTTCTGTCATAAAAAAAAATTTTGCCCAATACATTACCTCCAGCCGGAATGCCGCAAACTATAAAGCTTTTAAACCCTCGGTTTTTGAAAAACCTTCTATATTTTAATATTACTACATTAAAAATGCCTTTGCAATTGTCTGGAAGTCCACAATGCGGTTGCGCTCATTGTGCGGCGGCGTATCTGGACAGCCTTAAAGGCGTTAAGTATAGTTGAAAGCTAGGAGGAATGGCATGAGTATCTTCAAAAAAGACATTATAACATTCGGCGGCAGCAATGATGATTTGGTTTG
>JAIRUY010000161.1 GCA_031254175.1 Treponema sp. | reverse complement strand
GCGATGCAGGTTTGTTAATAACAGGCCGGGCGGAATAAAAGGAAGAATGGGTATGAAAACCGCAACCAGCGTGCTTATTACATTCAAACGAAATGCCGGTCTGTTAAGAAGGGAGGCTGCAACAAAAACAAGCGACAAAATGCCTATTACAAGCGATGCCGGAGTGAGGCTGTTCCAATACTCGTTGCGGACTCTTGCTGCCTGAATTATCCGGCTTGTAAGCTCTGTTTCATGACAGTTATAAAAAATAACAATGAGCGGATTTTCTTTTGTAGAAGTAAAACTAAATCTGTTATTTTGTTTGTCGACCATTCCGCCTATAAAAACCTTAACGCCTTCGGTTAAAGTAGAAACGCGGTTCCAGCGAATCTGTTCGGGAGTTTCAGGAATTTCATTTTCTTCATGTTTTGGCAGAAGAAAGCATTTTGTTTTATCAAGAGAAACAGGAATGGTCAGATCTTCTCCCTTTACCCAAAGAATACGGCCGTCTGTTATGGATTCTATTTCCCCTGTAAACCGGAAAGTTCCGCCTTTGTTTTTCAGCAGATTGTATTCGCGGTAATTCAGTAACGGCGAGAGTCCCAGTTCTGTAAAACGGTTTCTGAATTGCCTCCACTTTCTGCGGGTAAAAAATATTCCGGCGAGGGGAACAAGTCCGTACCATACAATTACTATTATCAGTATTACTAGAAAATAAAAAGTTCTCGTGTTATTATCCTCATCATGCAGATCACTCATTTAATTGTAGGTCCAATCGAAACAAACTGCTGGATCTACCCGCTGGATGAAAAAGACGCAATTGTCATTGATCCCGGAGATGAAGCAGAAAAGATTATTTCCGCTCTTAAAAATCTCGGCCTTTCACCCTGCTATATTCTACTAACTCACGGGCATTTTGACCATATTGCCGCAGTGCCGAATCTGCTTAAAGCTTATGATTCAAAAAAGCCGGTAATTGCCATTCATCGCAGGGATATTGAATATCTCGGCCCCGACGCATTAAAAGCACAAAGCAAAAGCATTAAAGCTGCCATTCACAACATTTCGTTTGTAAAGGAATTTTTGAATGTCTCAGAGTTTGGTTTGCCTTCACCCGGCCTTGTCCTTGAAGACGGCGATACTGTAGGCCCTCTGACTGTGCTGCACCTTCCCGGCCATACTCCGGGAAGCGCCGCTTTTTTGGACAAAAAAGAGGGCGTTCTTTTTACGGGAGACACTCTTTTTGAAGGCACTTACGGCCGCACGGATCTTCCCGGCGGCGATGAACAGGAAATTTTCGCAAGCCTTCGCCGGCTTTTTGCCATGGACGGAAATATCAAGGTTTACCCGGGTCATGGGGAGACAACAACAATCGGCAGAGAAGCAAATCGTAAAGAGTTGTATTTTTATTAGGATTGACGAAATCAATATTTTGCTATATTCTATGAAAAAATTGACAATTATTCTAGGAGGTTATTTATGAAAGTGGCAATTAATGGTTTTGGACGCATTGGACGCCTCGTTTTTCAATCTTTGGTAGCCCAGAATCTGCTGGGAAAAGACAAAGTTGATGTTGTAGCGGTGGTTGATGTTGTTACCGATGCCAAATATTTTGCTTATCAGCTTAAATATGATTCAACTCAGGGACAGATGAAAGCAGATATCAAAACAAAAAAGAGCGGAAACGCCGAAGATGATATTTTAGTCGTTAACGGCCATGAAATTCAGTGTGTTCAGGCTGAAAGAGAGTTAAAACACCTGCCTTGGGCAAAACTTGGTGTTGAATATGTTCTGGAATGTACCGGATTGTTTGTCGATGATAAGGCTTACGAGCATCTTGAAGCCGGAGCCAAGAAAGTAATCATTTCCGCACCCGCAAAAGGCAAGGATAAACATATTAACACCTTTGTAATGGGAGTTAATCATGATAAATACAATCCGGCTTCGGATCATGTTATTTCCAATGCAAGCTGCACAACCAACTGTCTTGCGCCTATTGTATATGTGCTTCTCAAAGAAGGTTTTGGCATTGAAACCGGCCTTATGACCACAATTCACTCTTATACCGCAACCCAGAAAACCGTTGACGGTCCTTCCAAAAAAGACTGGAGAGGCGGACGGGCTGCCGCTATCAACATCATTCCTTCTACCACAGGCGCCGCAAAGGCTGTTGGAGAGGTTCTTCCCGAAACAAAGGGCAAACTGACCGGTATGAGTTTCCGCGTTCCCACGCCCACAGGCTCAGTAGTTGACCTTGTCTTCCGTACAACAAAAGACACCTCCATCGATGAAATTAACGCCGCTTTCAAAAAAGCCTCCGATTCATATCTGAAAGGCGTGCTGCAATTTCAGGATGATGAAATTGTCTCTACCGACATTATTCATAACCCCAACACATCAATTTATGACAGCCTTGCGACAATGCAAAACAACCTGCCCGGGGAAAAACGTTTCTTCAAGGTTGTGTCATGGTACGACAACGAGTGGGGCTATTCGAACAAAGTTATCGACTTGCTAAAGTACATCGATTCAAAGAAATAGCTCGCAATATTTCTCACAGAGGCGCAGAGGCACAGGGAAGAAAAAAGGCATAGTTTTTGAGGTCTTTTGATTTCAAACAATGGCCGTTTTAATTCGCTGTGTCTTTGAGTCTCCGTGTGATAATTCTCATAAAAATTTAGGGAGAAAATCATGATTAAAACTGTAAAATCAGTTGACCTGAAAGGGAAAAGAGTCATCATGAGGGTTGACTTTAATGTTCCCATGAAGGATGGAGTAGTGCAGGATGATACAAGAATTACTGCGGCTCTGCCGACCATTCAATATATTATTGACCAGGGGGTTAAATCCCTCACTCTGATGTCTCACCTTGGCGATCCGTCCAAGGACGCAAAAAAGGCAAAAGAAAAGGCCGAAAAAGACGGCAAATCATTTGACGAAGCTGCATATATCAAGGGCAAACACCGCATGGCGCCTGTCGCGGCATACCTGCAGTCAAAACTTGGCAAGCCTGTTATCTTTGCCGGCGAAGACGGCTGTTACGGCAAGAAAGCGTTTATCGAAAGCCAGGCAGACGGTTCTGTCGTCATGCTTGAAAATACGCGTTTTCACAAAGAGGAAACCGCCAAAGAAGCGGCAGACCTTGATAAACTGGCTAAAGAGCTTGCAACTTACGGCGATGTTTTTGTAAACGACGCGTTCGGCACCGCTCACCGCGATCATGCTTCAACAGCGTCAATCGCCAAGTTTGTGCCGGTTTCCGTTGCCGGGTTCCTTATGGAGAAGGAGGTTAACTACCTTGAGCCGATTGTTACAAACCCGCAGAAGCCGTTAGTTGCAATTATCGGCGGAGCGAAAGTTTCGTCTAAAATCGCTGTTCTGGAAAGCCTCTTAAAAAACTCAAGCGCGCTTGTTATAGGCGGCGGCATGGCGTTTACATTTCTTAAGGCTCAAGGGTTTAAGGTTGGAAAATCGCTGATCGAAGACGACCAGATTGATACAGCCAAAAAGATTTTTGAAGCGGCAAAAAACGCCGGAGTGGAAATTGTTCTGCCGCTTGATCATTTAGCAGCGACAAGTTTTGACGCTGCCTCAGCGGCTATTCCTGTAGACGGTATTGACCTTCCCGACAATTTGATGGGACTGGACGTAGGCAAAAAAACAATCGCCAAATACAAGGAAGTGCTTAAAGGCGCGAAGACAATAGTCTGGAACGGACCTGTCGGCGTTTTTGAATTTGACGCTTTTGCAAAAGGAACAGAAGAAATCGCAAAACTTGTAGCCGAAGCAACAAGTACGGGAACCATTACCGTTGTGGGAGGCGGCGACTCAGTTGCGGCTGTGAACAAGTTCGGTCTTGCTTCAAAAATGAGCCATGTCAGTACAGGCGGCGGCGCTTCGCTTGAACTGCTTGAAGGCAGAAAACTTCCCGGCATTGAAGTCTGCCGGGGAAAATAATCAAGAGGAAATTATGAGTAGATACTACTATATCGCCGGTAACTGGAAAATGCATAAAACACGGGAAGAGTCTGCGCAGTTGGCACAGGCTCTTGTTAACGAGTTAAAAGATGGAAAGCACAAGTACCTTGTCGCCCCTTCGTTTACAAATATTGAAACTGTTTCTGCCATTGTAGAAGGCACCAATATCCGTCTTGGAGCGCAGAACTGCGCGCCGGAAGAACAGGGAGCGCATACCGGAGAAGTTTCGGTATTGCAGCTTAAGGATCTTGGAGTGCAGACCATCATTCTGGGACACAGTGAAAGGCGTCATTTATACAAGGAAGATGACGCGCTTATTAACAAAAAGGTAAAACTTGCGCTTAAACACGGATTTGAGGTAATCCTCTGCATTGGCGAACTTTTGGAAGAAAGGGAAGCCGGCAAAGCGGAAGAAGTCTGTGAAACTCAGACAATAAAAGGCCTTGAAGGGGTAAGCGAGGGAGATTTGGCGAACATTGTCATTGCCTATGAGCCTGTTTGGGCTATTGGCACAGGAAAGACCGCTACTCCGGAAGATGCCGAGGCTGTTCATGCCTTTGTTCGAAAAGTTATAGCAAGGCTTTACGGAGAAACCGCAGCGGATAAAATAATTATCCAGTACGGCGGTTCTGTGAAATCTGATAATGTTGCGCAGCTTATGGCTATGAAGAATATTGACGGCGCTCTTGTTGGGGGCGCATCGCTTAAAACTGATACTTTTGTGCCCATAGCAAAATTTTCTTAAAACAGGTTTTTGAAAGATGAGTTTTTTCTGTCTGTTATGGGTTCCGCTGTTTTATCTTCTGCGCCGTTCATTTGCAAATGCCGGCAGTTCCGGCAGTATATGGGCATTGCTTCTTGGAAGCATAACAGCAATTATTCAATTCTTCCTGGGCGATCTTGTCAGCCCGGGAGGTTTTGGATTATCCAGGTGGCTTTTTGGATTCATTGATATTGTAAGCCTGCCTGTACTTGTTCCGCTTTTGGTGTGTTTTTTAATGCTGCTTTTCCGGGGCTTTTCCGGTGAAGCTGATTTTGCCAATTTCGCTCTGCTCTGGCTCATTCCTGTCGCGGCTCTGCGGGCGCTTAGCTGGAGTTCGCAATACGAGCCTGTTTTACTTGTCGCAGTTCCCATGCTATGGACTGCCCTTGCCGTGGGTATTTCTTTTTTTATTCATTGGATGACAAAAAACTTCCGCTGGTACACAGTCATTCTTACAATACTTTGCGTTCTGCTTCTGCCGGTTACTGCCGCTTCTTCTTACTGGGCTTTCTTTTCTCAACAAACAGCATTGGGATTTTTGCTCTTTTTTTTAACGCATATTCCTCTCGGCTTTTCTCTTGCGTTTGATATTCTTAAGGTATAATTCAGGTTCCAAGTTGTCCGCATGCTCCCATTACACCGCAGCCCTTACGAAGCCTTTTTGTTACTTTTAACCCCAGATTTTCCAGTTTGCCCGCGAAGTCAGAAATCTCATTTTTCCCGGGTTCATGAAGAAGGTTGCCTTCAAACTCAAAGCCGGCTATTGGATTCCAGGGTATTATGTTAATTATGCTGTCGATTCCTTTTGCGAAAGCGGCAATGGAAAAAATGTCTTTGTCACGGGTGTTTAAATCCTTAAGCAAAGGAATTTCCAGAGTGATCCTTCCGCCGCCGTTTTTTTGAAACAAAATGAGCGCTTCTTTGATTTTCACAAGAGGCTCATGTTTTATTCCCGGCATTAGTTTTTCGCGCAGCTGCGTATCGGCTGTTGTTAAAGAAAGAGCCAGCCGCACATAGGGGCCGTTTTCGGCAATGTCAAACAGGCCGCCACAGATGCCGCAGGTAGAGACAGTAATCCTGCGTTTTGAAAAATTAAACCCTTGTTTGTCATTAAGAATTGCGATTGCCTTTCGCAGGGAGATGAGATTTAACAGCGGCTCTCCCATTCCCATAATTACAATATTTTCTATAACGTGTTTTTCCTGATTTTCCGCCCTTTTTTCCTTCGCAGCTTCCATGAGGAGAAAAATAAACTGTTCCACTATCTCTGCCGAATCAAGGTTGCGTTTAAATCCCAATCTGCCTGTCTTACAAAAAACGCAGCCAATCGGACAGCCTGCCTGTGTAGACAGGCAGGCTGTATTGCGCTTTTTCCCGTCTCTTATAAGCACAGCTTCAATATCTAATCCGTCTTTCAGAGCAAGTATAATTTTTTTTGTATTGTTGTCATTATATTGATTTTTTACTGTACCGGAAAAAAGACAAAAACGTTTTTCCAGATCTTCGCGCAGAACATTGGGAATGTCTGTCATTTGCTGAAAGCCGCTTACTCCGCGGATTATCCATTTATATATTTGGCGAATACGAAAGGGCGGCAGCGGATAAAGAACTTTTTCAAGTTCCACAAGACCAAGACCTGCCAGAGCGGCTGTCTCCTCAACGTGCTCTTCAGCGAAGCTTCCCGCGCAGGGTGAAGTTTCCCGTGTAATCATTTTTTATTTATTTCGTTAAGTAAATCTGTAATTACCTGACATTTTTTACCGAATCTTTGAAAGCTCTCCAGAGTATCAATGGCTTTACGAGTTTCACCCATTTTTAAATAACAATCGGAAATTTCTACATATAAACGGTAGTTTTTATTGTCCTGTTGAAGCAGCCGCCTTAAGGAAGACATCGCTTCTTCATATTTGCCGTTTATTTTGTCAAGTATTGCAATACCCAATATGGCATAAGTATCATACTCTATATTCAAAGCTTTGTCGTAGTATTCTTTTGCTTTATCCAGAGTATTCAGGTTCCTGTAAACATCTCCTATGCGGCTTAAAATCATTTTATTTTTTGAATCCTGCTTTATTATCTGGTTATAATATACCAAAGCTTCTTCAAGGCAGTTCATGCCTCTGTAACAGTCGGCAAGGCCGAAAAGCGCGTAAAAATTACGGTTTTCTCTTTTTTGCGCAGCTTCAAAATATGGAATACCCTGATCGAAAGTTCTTAATTTTCTGTGACAATTGCCAATGGAGGTGAGAACACGAATGTCAACATTATCGAGTCCCAATTTAAGCATTTTTTCCAGATAAAAAAGAGCGTCATTATAATTTTTAAAATCATAATGTAAATGTCCAAGACCTATAATGGCGTAAGGATTATCTTCTTCCATCTCCAGAACACGTTTATAAATATATTTTGATTTATCAAAATCACGGACTTTACGGTAGGCGTCCGCTACTCTTGTAAGCACTGTTATGTTTTTATCATCATAGGCAAGATATTGTTCCCAAATTTCAATTGCTTTTTGAAATTGGCCGAAAGCTTTGTAACAATTGGCAAGACCGAAAAGCGCGTAGTTGTTCTGCGGATGATTGGAAAGGCATCTTTGATAGTATTTTATAGCATCATGGGCAGAGCCTGACTTGCGGTATGCATCTCCCATTCCTACAAGAGCATAATTATTGTTTTCATCCATCAACAGAATTTTTGAAAAACAGTCAATTGCCTCGCTTATTTTGTTTTCTTTCAGAAATTGATAGCCGGTTTTGGATATTTCGGCAATTTTTTTATCCTCAGAATTATGATGAGTTTCCGGCGGATTTTTTTCAAAAAAATCAAAATCATCCATCAGATTGTTCCTGTTCATTTTCGTGAATTAGATTTTGCAAAACGAAAGCTGCCTGTTCAATCAAGCTTTCAGATTTTTTACGATCCGGAGCCAGCCAGTACATTCTTAAAGCTTCCAGAGGCCTGTTTTTTGATTTATAATGATCTCCAACTCTGGATAATCCGTCTGAATAACCTGTTGTTAAAAAAACCCTCATTGCGGCTTCGATGTCTCCGTCATTAAAAAGCTGGTTGCCCTTGCGGTTTAACGCCGCTTTTTGGGAGCCTTCAACGGGTTTGGGAGAAGTTACTCTTATAAATGAGTTTTGTTTATCATGTTTTTCAAAAATTTTTTTTCTGTCCATACATTTTCTTTAAATTTTAAATAGAGAAACATTCTCTGTTATAATTATTGGCATTTTTAACGTAAAAAACAAGCGGATTCTTTATGGTCATTTTTCTACTGTGAAAAAATCCACTACCGATCTTCCGTATTCACGGCTGTCCGTTTTCTTTAAAAACTGAATGGTGTTTTGTAAAAAATCTTTGCCTGGACGGTGAATAAGGATTTTACTTTCATTTTTTACAAGAAGGGAAAAAGCAATATTTGAAACCAATTCCCATTTGTGCTGATAGGGGAAGGGAGGATCAAGGAATATGATATCAAAAGGGGTTTTTGCCCTTTTGATATAAAGTTCAGCGGGCATAAAACGGCAGTTAATTCGATACGGTGAAATTGATACGTTTTCAAGGAGGGTTTTTCGTTTTAATTTATCCTGTTCAACAGCTTCGATAAAAACGGCGCCGCGGGAAGCTGCTTCCAGAGCGATTATTCCAGAACCTGTAAAAATATCAAGAAAAGAAAGACCGGATAAATCGCCCAAACAGGCAAATACAGACTCACGCATTCTGTCCATGCTCGGTCTTATTATTCCCGAGGGAACCAGTACTTTTCTTCCCTTCAGTACTCCGCCTGTAATTCTCATTAACACAGTGTCCTATAAAAGCAGAGTCAAGCGCTTCCTAAAAGCCCGTTTAGCTCCGCATGGGTTACAACAGGCTCCGCCATAGAATGTTCAACTATTACAGAAACTTCTTCAAGCTGTTTTTTTCGTTTTTCACTTTCATTTCTTAATTTGTCGATCCAGCTTTGAGTTTCCGGAAAAGCTGCTGGAGAAAAGGGACAGGCATTACTTGATATTTCATTTATTAACTGGCTGAACTGCCATTCGGCATCGAGAATATTATCCGCTTCGATTTCACGATCCAGAAATTGAATATTTGCAAGGAATTTTTCCGAGAGTATTTCCAGTACGGAACTGATAAAATTCAAATCCCCAATGGTCTGGCTGTAAAAAATATCCGGTTCTGTGTCCAGCCGCATAAGGTCTTTAATCATTCTGATCCTTATGTTAAGGATAAATATAGTATCTTCAAAATTTATTCGTTTATTCATAGCTTTGATTTTATTATCGGTTAAATACTTAATAATTTTTAGAAAAAGGCATGCTCCGCGCTCACCGATGAATAATGGTTGACAAGATGTCGTTTTGGTTCCTATACTAAATTTAAGTAAAAAGGGGATAAATGAGCACGCCTTTACAACTTGTTTTCTTGAATTTTACTCAAGGTTCATACATAATTGTAGAAGGCAAAAGAAATGCCGACAGTTTTTTCATTATCAGGTCGGGAAATGTACGTCTCTCTAAAGAAGTGCAGATTGTGGCTGAAGAACGTGGTGATGTTCTTGGCCCTGGGGATTTTTTCGGTGTTGTTTCCACAATGTCAGGGCACAGTCACATTGAAACCGCAAAGGCCCTGACAGATGTTACCCTTATTTCAGTTCAGCGCGATCAGTTCAGCCAGTTAATTCAGGGAACCGCGCCTGTCGCAATGAAGATAATTATGCAATTTTCAAGAAGGATGCGTTACCTTGATGAAGCCCTTACAAGGCTTACTCTTAAAAACAAAGCCGCGGAAGAAAACCCCAGCCACATCTATAATGTTGCCGAATATTATGCCACACACAATCAATTTACGCAGGCGTTTTTTGCATATCAAAAATATATAAAACATTGCCCAAAGGGAGAAAATGTCCAGGCCGCCGTTGAACGGATGAAGAAAATTGCCCCTTATATCAAAACGCCCCAAACAGAATTTACAGCCGGAGAGACGGTTCGCACGTATGCCAAGGACTCAATTATCTTCTTCGAAGGAGAGCCGGGAAATGAACTTTTTATTATCCAGAAAGGTTCAGTCAAGATTATAAAAATTACCGAGGATAACGAAATTCTCCTTGCGGTGCTGAAAACCGGAGATATTTTCGGAGAAATGGCGCTTTTGGAATCCAAACCCAGAGCTGCTGGGGCTGTTGCCTATGAAGATTGCCAGTTAATGGCGGTAAATCGTGATAATTTTCAGCATATGATTAAAACCCAGCCTCAGCTTATTACAAGGTTAACTACTCTTTTATCAGAACGTATATGGATTATGTACAGGCAGCTTGCCAATACCCAAATAAGTGACCCTGTCGGCAGGATGTATGATATGCTTCAAATCCAGCTGGACAAGAAAAAAATCGATGTTGCTGCATTTACCAGCTATTCATTTGACTTTGGGCTTAAAGAGCTTATCAATATGGTTGGGCTTCCAAAGGCGGAAAGCGCTCTCGTTGGAAGAAAAATGATGGAAAACCGTGCATTACAGACAATAAATGACAAACTTTTTATTAAAGATATCAAGGAAATCATCAAACAAAATGCCTATTATCGCAAAATGCAGCATCTTGAGAAGGTCCGCCAGGGAAACAAACCAATCGCATAAGTTTTTCAGGAGAAGTATAAAATATCCGATAATATAAACGATGAGCCATAGAAATTGTTTTTGTCATTGTTTTTTTATTTTCTTTCTTGTTTTATTCTTTCCCGCGGTTGTTTCAGCACAGGAAAATGAACTTCCGCGGCAATTCCGCAAGTTTTCTCTTGGGATGGATTTAGATGATTTGAAAACAAATTTATTAGGCGACAGTTATTTTAATTTCAGGGGAGACAGAGACGTTTCCTTCATTCCCGTCAGGGAACAGAGCCTTGTGGAAACTACAGGCTCCTCTTTTATAAGACGCGCGTTTTTCCAGTTAAGGGACGGTCAGGTGTTTATAATGTCTTTTTCGTTAAATACGCAAATGGTTGATCATTATTCGATATTTACCCAGTTTACTGAAAAATACGGAGAACCTTCATGGCTTGATCCGGGAATAGCGGTCTGGGAAACTGACGAAACAAGAATTGCCATTGAGCGTCCGTTAACCGTAAAATATATCGACAAGGTTGTATTTGAAGATATTGTAAATGAATCAGGCCTTGTTGAATCCGGGTATGTACGCCTGCGTCAGGATTTCATAAATGAATTCTAAAAATTATCTCTTTGTTTTTGTCATTTTATTTTTCTTATCATGTAATCCTCAAAAACTTGCTGTGCAGGAGCTGCCAATTGAGCGGGCAGGGCAGCAAGTCGCTGTATTAAAAGCTGAAATCGCGCGTACTCCCGCAGAACGCAATCAGGGCTTAATGCACCGCAAAAAGCTGCCGGACGGAGAGGGAATGCTCTTTGTTTTTGAAAGAGATGAGGTGGTATCTTTCTGGATGAAAAATACCTACATCCCTCTTTCTATAGCCTATATTACATTTGACGGCAGAATCGTTGAAATTAAAGATTTGTATCCGCATGATGAAAACTCTGTACCTTCGAGCCGTTCTGTCCGTTATGCCTTAGAAGTTCCACAGGGCTGGTTTTCCCGTGTTGGTGTGCGTCCCGGAGATATTGTTAAAATATCCCTTTAAGTTGAAAAAAGATAAAATGTTTAATAAACTGTATTATGAGGTGTGTTTGTGTTTAAAGGATTAACCGGGCGGGTTCAAAGACTGCTTTCCGCAAATGCCCAGGAAGAAGCGAGACGTTTCAGTTCAGACCAGCTTTTGCCGGAACATATAATTATCGCAATGCTTAAGGAAGGCGGCGGGACAGCCTGCAAGGCGCTTATGTTTCTGCGAATTGACATCCCTGAGTTTAAACACATCCTTGAAAGTTCGATTCCCAGGATTCCGGGACTAATTATCAGAGGGGAAGTTCCCCCGTCCAAGCGAACCAGAAATATGCTTGATGTTGCCACAGAAGAAGCTCGTACAATGGGGAGTGATTTTCTTGGCACTGAACATCTTCTGTTTGCTGCAATGCGGGAGCAGGATTCAAGCGTCCAGGTTTATCTGAGCCAACGGGCTGTAGATACAGATATGATGAGAGTAATAATTCAGACCACATTCAATAAACCGGGACACAGAAGCGGCGAAGAATATGCGGACGCTGAAAGGTTTCAGCCTTTTTTCATTCACAGGGAAAAATCCGCGGTTAACAGTAAAGGCGGCACAGAGACAGAAAGACATTCAACACGGATAAAACCGGCTGCTTATCCCATACTTACTCCGACACTTGATAATTTTTCACGGGATCTTACAGCGCTTGCGAGAGCCGGAAAAATTGATCCTGTGGTAGGCCGAAAATCAGAAATCAATCGTGCTGTGCGTATTCTGGCGCGCAGAACAAAGAATAATCCAATTCTTGTAGGAGAGCCCGGTGTCGGCAAAACAGCAATAGTTGAAGGACTTGCGCGGCTTCTTGTCAGCGATGCTGTTCCCGAAGCGTTGTCGGGCAAACGTATTCTTTCACTTGATATGGGCCTTATTGTAGCGGGAACCAAGTACCGGGGTGAGTTTGAAGAACGGATAAAAAAGATAATCCGCGAAGTAACACAGGCTGGAAATATTATTTTATTTATTGACGAAATCCATTCCATAATCGGAGCGGGCAGCGCCGAAGGAACTCTCGATGCTTCGAATATGTTAAAGCCCGGCCTTTCACGCGGAGAGATACGCTGCATTGGCGCTACAACTCTCAGTGAATACCGGAAGCATTTTGAAAAGGATGCAGCCCTTGAACGCCGTTTTCAGGCGATAATTGTACAAGAGCCGTCCTTTGATGAAACCATTGAAATACTTAAAGGTATTCAGAAAAAGTATGAAGAGCATCATCAGGTTAAATATTACGATGAAACCATAACTCTTGCGGCAAAACTCGCGCAGCGTTATATAACAGACCGTTTTATGCCGGATAAGGCAATTGATATTATTGATGAGGCCGGAGCAATGCGCAAACTTGAAACGCGCGAACAGCCGCCTGAAATTATCAGCCTTGAAGCGGAAATCAACGTGTTATGCGAAGAAAAAAATGCGTTTGTCAGCGCTCAGGATTACGAACACGCGGCGGAAGTCCGTGATAAAGTGCGTGCTTTAAGAACGCGCCTTGAAGATGCCCATGCCGCCTGGGAACGGGTATCAATGAATAACTGGCCGGAAGTAACAGAAGACGATGTCCGCCGTGTAATAACGGAAGCCACCGGAGTCCCCGTTATGCATCTTGAACATCAGGAATCCCGCCGTCTTCTTCAGATTGAAGAAGAACTAAAGAAAGAAGTAATAGGACAGGACGAAGCTGTTAAACGCGTTGCCATGGCAATACGGCGTTCAAGAGCCGGAGTTTCTTCTCCCCGGCGGCCAATGGGTTCTTTTATTTTTCTTGGGCCGACAGGTGTCGGCAAAACACTCTTGGCGAGGAAACTTTCCCGGTATTTGTTTGCGAATGAAGACTCGCTTGTGCGGATTGATATGTCAGACTTTATGGAAAAGCATAACGCGTCCCGTCTTGTCGGAGCGCCGCCCGGTTATGTCGGATATGAAGAAGGCGGTATGCTTACCGAAAAAATCAGGCGGAACCCGTATCGCGTGATTCTGTTTGACGAAATAGAAAAGGCGCATAATGATATTTTTAATATTTTGCTGCAGGTACTGGAAGAAGGTGAATTAAGAGACAGTCTCGGTCATGTGGTAAATTTCCGCAATACTGTCATCATTATGACAAGTAATGCCGGTGTGCGGGAAATCTCAAAAGATTCACGCCTTGGTTTTTCATCAGGCACAGGGCTTATGAACGGGGCAGAAATTGAAACTGCCGCAATGTCGGAACTGCGCCGTATTTTTAATCCGGAGTTTATTAACAGGGTAGACGAGATTGTTGTTTTTAATACTTTGGCACGCGAACAAATAGATATGATTTTTGATATTGAGTTTAAAGAACTTTCACGCCGCCTTGAAGAGCAAAACTATAAATTATTAATAAAGCCGGAAGCAAGGGAAGCCCTCGCCTTAAAAGGCTGGGATTCCAAATTTGGCGGCAGGCATCTGCGGCGTACCATCCAAAAAGAACTTGAAGCGCCGCTGTCAGAACTTATTCTTGACGGCATTTATCCGCCGGAAACGGTTTTTACAGTAGGCTGCAATGATGGAGATGTTGAGATTTCCGCGGGCGTAATCAGTCAAAATGAGAGGCTAACATTACCCATTCATGCATAAATTTTAAAGCGTACTGCTGTATACCGTCAAAGTAATTTTTTATAAACTCCGCAAGTTCAATCCCGACATAGCGGTAATGCCAGCTTTCCCAGCGGTAGCCTGTTACTTCTTCATAACCATCAGGATAAGAAAGCGACCAGCCGAAGCCTGAAGCGTTAGCTGAAAGCCAAAGTCCTTCCGGAGTCCGTGCAAAAGCATCTGTGATGGAACCGAAATCGACAACAAGCCCCAATTGATGCTGGCTGTGTCCGGGACGCGCGGATTCCCTGTCTGCTGCCTCTTGTCCCACCTGCCTGACATTACGTTCATAAACTTGAGCCTGATAATCGTATGAACGGTATGCAGACGAAGCCAACAGGGTAAGCCCTTCTTTTGCCGCCGCCGCCGCCATTTTTTCCAGCGAAGCTTCAGCGGCTTCGCGAAGCGTCATTCCTGTCCTGTTTACTCTGTAGGATTTGTTTGTTAATTCAATCAGGTCATCCGGCTCATAATTTCCGGATAAAGAGGTTTTCTTGTCTACAAGTATGTATAAATACGGATCTTTCTGCATAATCTCAAAAAGATCAAGAATAAAGGAAGGATTTTCTGCAATGTTTTCGGTAATTGATTTGGATATATAATCGGGCAGTGCGGCATTTTGCAGGGCAGCAGACAGCAGATGTGAAAAAACGGCTTGTTGATTATTGGAACCGGGCATTTCCCCCGCTTCTGCCTGTGCAGGTTTTTGTTTTGAACATGAAAAAAAAGAAACGAAAAAAAAGCAAAAGCAAAAGAATCTTAAAAAAATCATCAGCCGGTCAAATAACTGTTCCCGGATACAGGATCGTATTTTTCGGAATAATAATAATTCCGTCCACTATGTAATAATGACCGTAATTTCCGTCTGTGCGTTTTATTTCATCAACACCAATGCGGCAGCCTTCGCCGACACAAACATTTTTGTCAATTATCGCTCCCCTTATTATTGCGCCCCTGCCTATGCCTACATTTGGAATTCTTGCCTCTGCATTTTGCGCTTTTTGGAGTTCTGTTTCATAGTAGTCGGCGCCCATGCAGATAACACCATTAAGGCTTGAGCCGGTTTCTATTATTGTACGGATACCGACTATTGAATTGGTGATATTGGCATTTGTGATAATGCAGCCTTCTGCCGCAATTGACTGGTTCAAATTGGAAAAATTCATCTTTGACGGCGGAAGATTGCGCGTATGAGTATAAATAGGCCTGTTTTCATCGTAAAAATCAAAACTGGGCTTAACAGTTGTCAATTCAAGGTTGGTTTCATAAAAATTTCTGATTGTTCCTATGTCTTCCCAATAACCGTCAAACAGATATGCATTTACCTTTAAACTGTTTATTGCCGCTGGAATAACTTCCTTGCCAAAATCAGCAAGATCGTTTGCAAGACATTCTTCCATAGCTTTTGCATTGAATACATAGATGCCCATGGAAGCGAGGTAACTGTTATCTTTGTTTTTTTCTGTCAAAAGCTCAGCAGGAGCCCTGAAACCGGAAATATCTCTGGACGCTCCGGGCTTTTCCAAAAATTCAACTACCTGATTGTTTTTATCAACTTTAAGAATACCAAGCTCGCTTGCATTTTCCCGCGAGACACCTGTGCAGGCAATGGAAATAGAGGCTCCTGAATCAATGTGTTTTTTTAACAGATCCTGTAAATCCATTCTGTATAACTGATCGCCTGACAGAATAATGTAATAAGAAGGGTTTTGTGTTCTGAAATGGGCAAAATTTTTTCTTACCGCGTCGGCAGTGCCTTCATACCATCCGGAAGAATGTTCAAATGTCTGTTCAGCAGCGAGAATTTCGACAAAGCCGTTTGAAAAAGAGTCAAAAACAAATGCCTGCCCAATATGTAAATGAAGAGACGCTGAATTAAATTGTGTAACAATGTAAATCTGCTTTAAATTTGAGTTAATACAGTTTGAAATGGGAATATCTACCAGGCGAAACTTGCCGCCAAAAGGGACTGCCGGCTTTGAGCGGAACTGCGTTAGCGGGAATAGACGCGTGCCCTTGCCTCCTCCCAATATGATAGATAATACCTCAGCCATTTGACACCTCTTTTATATATTATCCCCACCCTACAATATTTATTATAAGATATGACTTAATCTTTGTCTAGCGTACCCTGTAATATTTTCCCATAATATTGTACCATTTATCTTATGGATGCCAATGATAATCTTAACAAACTTCTTTCCAGTTCCGAATTTACCCCAAATATTGTAATTAACCGGCTTTTGCCTGCCCAGGAAGGTAATTTTTCTCCTTTCCCAAAGGAATTAGACGCAAAAATTATCAATGCTTTAACCAGAAGAGGTATAAATCAACTGTATACCCATCAGGCCGAAGTCTGGAATTTATCCCAAAAGGGAAAAAATGTTGTTGTTGTAACTCCAACAGCCTCCGGAAAGACACTTTGTTATAATTTACCATGTCTTCATGCTCTTTTAAACGATTTAAGCGCCCGCTGCCTGTACCTTTTCCCGACAAAGGCGCTTTCCCAGGATCAGCAATCGGAACTGAATGAATTTTCAGGCGG
>JAIRUY010000225.1 GCA_031254175.1 Treponema sp. | reverse complement strand
CTCTGGGTTTTCTGTTATTGTTCTTCCTTCAAGGTTCATAAGTATGTAGCGGCTTGCGTTCCATATCTTGTTTGCAAATTTGGAGCCCATCCTGAATGAATCTTTGTCAACAAGAACATCCTGTCCCTGAGCGCATAAAAAGGCAAGCGTAAATTTCATCGCGTCCGAGCCGTATTCATCTACAAGTTCCAGCGGATCAATGCCGTTGCCAAGCGACTTGCTCATCTTGCGTCCCTGTTTGTCGCGTACAAGGCTGTGAATGTAAATGTCACGAAACGGCGCTTTGCCTGTAAACTCAAGTCCTGCCATTATCATTCTGGCAACCCAGAAGAAGATAATGTCGTAGGCTGTTATGAGCGCGGTTGTGGGATAGTAACGCTCAAGATCAGGTGTGGAATGGCCGGGCTTTTCCCAGCCCAGTGTGCTGAAAGGCCACAGCCAGCTTGAAAACCATGTGTCAAGCACATCCGGGTCCTGTTCAATATTGCCGCTGTTACATTCCGGACAGACAGCCAAATCGTTACGCGAAACTGTAAGTCTGCCGCAATCAGCGCATGTCCATGCCGGAATCCTGTGCCCCCACCATAACTGACGGCTGACGCACCAGTCCCTGATATTTTCCATCCAGTGTTTGTAGGTATTCTCCCATTTTTTTGGATAGAAAATAATTTCTCCGCGCTTCCAGCAGTCTAAAGCCTTGTCCGCAAGAGGTTTCATTCTGACAAACCACTGATCAGAAAGAAAAGGCTCGATTATCGTATTGCAGCGGTAACAATGTCCGACAGAGTGATTGATGGGTTCTTCTTTTACATAAAAGCCGCCGGCTTTTAGATCTTCGAGGACTGCCGCGCGGGCTTTTAATACTGAAAGACCGCGGTATTTTTCCGGGACTTCGCCGTTAAGAGTCCCGTCGCTGTTGAGTATATTGATAATCTGTAAATTGTGCCGTTTTGCCGCTTCCCAGTCATTTGGATCATGTGCGGGCGTAATTTTTACCGCTCCTGTCCCGAAAGCCCGCTCAACAAAGGTGTCAAAAACCGCCGGAATATCCCTGTCCGTCAACGGCAGGCGGAAAGTCTTACCCCGGAGGGTAGTGTAACGTTCGTCTTCGGGATGAAACGCTACGGCGGTGTCGCCTAACATAGTCTCCGGGCGGGTTGTGGCAACTTCAATATATTTATCTTTCTCTTCTGTCAGAAAATAGCGCAGGCGGTACATTATTCCCTGTGTATCTTCATGTTCAACCTCATCGTCCGCAAGCGCTGTGCCGCAGGAAGTACACCAGTTTACAAGGTAATTTCCCCTGTAAAGAAGGTTTCGCTCATATAGAGTGACAAAAACTTCCCGCACCGCGCGTGAAAGCCCTTCGTCCATGGTAAACCTTTCGCGGTTCCAGTCAGCGCTCGCGCCTATTTTTTCAAGCTGTTTTGTAATGATAGAGTGATGTTCGTTTTTTACTTTCCATGTTTCCTCAAGGAATTTTTCCCGTCCAAGTTCACGCCTGCTTTTTCCTTCTTTTTTTAATTTACGTTCAACAACATTTTGCGTGGCGATTCCGGCATGGTCTGTTCCCGGAACCCAAAGGGTGGGCGCGCCTTTCATACGGTGGAAACGGACTATAATATCCTGAAGGCTGTTGTTAAGACCGTGGCCAAGGTGCAGAACACCTGTAACATTTGGCGGAGGGATTACAATGACAAAAGGGGTTTTGTTTTCCGCGTTTTTTGGGGATTCTGCGGGGGCAAAAGCGCCCGATTCTTTCCAAAGGGCATAGATTCGATCCTCAAAAGTTTTGGGATTGAAAGATTTTTCAAGTTCAACAGCTTTCATTCAGAACCAATATACTTTTTTTAGAAAAATGATTCAACTATTGCAAAAATTAACCTTTTCTGATATTTTATATTTGAAAAGAAGATCATGGGGGAAAAATGAAAACGCCTTCAATATTTGACAAGGAAAAAGCTAAAAAAAATTTAGAAGTTATTATGGAAAAATTGCATAATGATACTAACCTTGTGATGTTTAGTGAGTACCGAAAACTGTATAAAAAGGAAATTTCCCTTTTCAGACGTATGGATGCGGCGGCATGGCTTTTTATGTATTATGACCAAAAAGAAATTCCCAGTATGCGCAGCGTCGTAACGCCAAAGACGCAAAAAAATAAAA
Source organism: Treponema sp. (assembly GCA_031254175.1). Taxonomy (GTDB): domain Bacteria; phylum Spirochaetota; class Spirochaetia; order Treponematales; family Breznakiellaceae; genus WQXQ01. Next base: position 591 of record JAIRUY010000225.1, on the reverse strand, counting down.
CTCCACCGGCAGAAGAAAAATCTTTCGCCGATATAATGCTGCCGGAAGACGTATCAAAAAAACTCTTTATAAGCATCGGGAAAAACCGCAGGTTGTACCCAAGAGAAATAATCACCCTGATTATGTCAAAAACAAAAGTCCCAAGAGAAGATATCGGCATGATACGGATACTTGATAATTATTCATTTGTACAGGTCAGGGATACAAAGGCCGATGAAATTATTGAAGCGTTAAACGGCGTAAAATTCCGCGGCAGAAATTTAACTGTAAATTTTGCGAAATCCAAAACCGGGGAGGAGTGAAAGCCAGCCCTAGCGTAAGGGCGTGCTATCTGGCGCATAGCCTGTACGGCGGCTGGCAGAAATGTCCGCCTTTAAGCAACTCTCCGGCCTTTGCGCAACTGCGGACTTGAATACAAGTCAACCGAACTAGAGTAAACTCCGACCGTACTCAAAAATCACTTGCACACAAGCAAAAATGTCCTACTTAGAGAAAACGGAACTTGGTCGGACACCTTCTTTTTCAACGAAACGGGAGAAAATGCAAGGACCGGCTGGGAAGTAACCGACTTCTTGGACAGCCCTTACATTA
>JAIRUY010000158.1 GCA_031254175.1 Treponema sp. | reverse complement strand
GACACCAGTGTTGCATATAAAGATCCTCAGGGCAGAGTTGTCGGTTTCCCCGTTGCTGTTGAAGGCTGGGGACTTGGTTACAACAAGGCGCTTCTTGCCAGAGCGGGGGTAGATCCTGCAACTTTAACAAACATTGCCGGCATAAGGGCTGCATTTCAAAGAATAGACAGCCAGAAAGCCCAGCTTGGGATTGATGCGGTTGTATCAATGGCAGCCGGTCCCGGCATGACTTGGGTAACAGGGCTTCATGCTTTTAACGGGTATCTTGCCCTTGGTCTGCCTTATGATGATGCCAACAGATATATCGATATGCTGAAAACCGGTCAGGTAGATCAGTCCCGCCTTACCAAATTTGCCGAATACATGGATTTGCTTTTCAGGTATTCTAACAGAAATGTTCTTATTACCGGCGGTTACGACCAGCAGGTCGGCGATTTCGCCAACCAGAAAGCAGTTTTTATCCATCAGGGTAACTGGATAGATCCATCCCTTGCGGACATGGGTGTCAACTTTGAGATGGGATATGCTCCTCATGCGTTCCTTGATGAAAACACACCCGGTATTTTCGTGGCTGCGCCTTCATTCTATTTTGTTAACGCAAGAGCGCCTGCGGCAAAAATTGAAGAAGCCAAGAAATTCCTTATTGCCATGGCCAGTACGCCGGAAGGACATGATTACATGGTAAATAAAGCCGGAATGGTTCCTGCGTTCGCTTCTGTCAGATTGTCGCCCGACGGACCGTTGTCAAAAGCTGTTGTGGAATGGTCAAATCAGGGCAGAATTTACAACTGGAAGCAGAATGATATGCCTGACGGTTTTGGTATGGAGACACTTGGGCCGATATTTACCCAGCTGGCGCAGGGAAATATTAACGTTCAGGAGTTTGTGAGATTAGTCACAGCTGCTGTTGCTACAATTAGATAAAGCGCTATATAGATTTTAGTACGGGCGGTTTTTGGAAGCTGGTTCTGGGAATCAGAGTTCTTTAAACCGCCTATTTTTTAAGTTAAGGAGGCTTTATGGGCATGGCAAAACCAATCAGCAGTAAATCGCAGAACAACCTTGTGTTTTTCCTGTTTTTACTCCCTGTAGTTTTAGCTTTTATTATGGTCATGATCATTCCATTTATAATGGGAGTATATTATTCGTTCACGGACTGGAACGCCATAACCGGTACAACTGTGGAATGGGTAGGATTAAAAAATTATTTCGTTGTATTTCAGGATATCACCTATCTTCATTCATTTTTGATTACTGTAGCTTATGCCGTACTTAGCATTGTTATAATGAATATCTGTGCGTTTTTGTTTGCTCTTTTGGTGTCGGGCAAGCTGCGCTTAACAGGGCTTTATCGCGCGGGATTTTTCCTGCCAAACCTTATCGGCGGGCTCATTCTGGGTTATGTCTGGCAGTTTATATTCAATCAGGCAATACCTCAACTGGGCAAAGCGATTAACTTTTTATGGCTTACCGAAAACCTGTTTCTTGCCAACCGGTGGCTGGCGCTTCTCGCAATAGTAACTGTCGGTACTTGGCAGTACGCCGGCTATTTAATGATGATTTATCTGGCGGCAATACAGACTATTCCGGAATCGCTTCTGGAAGCTGCCCAGATTGACGGTGCAAACCCCCTGCAAAGGCTTTTGCATATAACGTTTCCGCTTGTAGCTCCGGCTTTTACGGTTTCAATGTTTCTTACTCTTGTTAACTCCTTTAAACAGTTTGATGTAAATTACGCGCTCACAAACGGCGGGCCTTCTGCCATGTTTATGGGAAGGGCAATAATGTCTAATCAGTTCCTTGCATTGAACATTTACCAGACGGCATTTTCATACCGTCAGCTTGCCCAGGGACAGGCAAAAGCGGTTATTTTCTTTATTGTAATTGCCGTTATCTCGCTGATTCAGGTACGGGCGAACAAAAAGAGGGAGATAGAAATGTGATGAACAAAAATAAAACAACCATTTTAGAAATAATTGCGATAATACTTTTTATTATTTATATGCTTCCTTTTGTGTTAATAATAATAAATACCGCAAAACCTTCGCTGGATATTACTTCAGATCCGCTGGCTCTCCCCAAAAACCCCGCGCAATTTTTTACCAATGTCAAAACGGTGTTTGAAAATCCAAACGTCCGTTATGCCTCTTCATTTGCTTCGTCGGTAATAATTACGGTATTTTCCTGCGCTATTCTTGTCGTGTTTTCCTCAATGGCGGCGTGGGTTCTTGTGCGTACCAAAACAAAGTTATCAAGCGCCATATTCATGAGCTTTGTGGCTGCCATGGTAATACCGTTTCAGGTGGTAATGTTTCCTTTGATTAACTGGTTTTACACTGTTGATGTTACGCTGGGCCTTGCAGGAACGCCGTTTCAGCTGCAGAGAAATTATGTTGGAATAATTTTTGCATATCTTGGTTTTGGTTCTTCTCTTTCAATATTTCTCTTTCACGGTTTTATCAAGTCCATTCCGCTTGAACTGGAAGAAGCCGCCATCATTGACGGCTGCTCAAAACCGGCAACATTTTTCAGGATTGTTTTTCCAATACTTTCTCCGATTAGCGTTACAGTAATAATCCTGAACGGTATGTGGATATGGAATGACTTTCTGCTGCCGTTGATGCTGTTGAGCACAGGCAACGCTGTGCAGACGCTTCCGTTAGCCGTAGCAAGTTTTGTCGGCTCTTTCCTCAGGAGATGGGATTTAATTCTTACTTCAATGCTGATGGCAATGGTGCCTATTGTTATTTTATTCCTGATTTTGCAAAAGCACATTATCAAAGGCATGGTAAGCGGCTCAGTTAAAGGTTAACCAGAAAGCAGGCAGGGGTATTTTATAGTGAAAAACGATTGGTGGAAAAAAGCTGTCGTATATCAGGTTTACCCGCGCAGTTTTTGCGATTCCAACGGTGACGGCATTGGCGACATAAACGGCATTACATCCAAACTCGGCTATCTGAAAGAGCTGGGCGTGGATGTAATCTGGATTTCACCGGTTTATCAAAGCCCGATGCGCGACAACGGCTACGACATCAGCGATTACTGTGCAATTAATCCTGAATTCGGGACAATGGCGGACTTCGACCGTCTTCTGGAAAAAGCTCATGCCCTGAAATTAAAAATCATCATGGATTTGGTTGTAAACCATTCATCGAATGAACATTCCTGGTTTCAGGAAAGCCGTTCCAGCCCGGACAATCCAAAACGTAATTACTATATCTGGCGGGACGGCAGGAGCGAAGGCGGACAGACTATGCCTCCCAATAACTGGAAAGCATGGTTTGGCGGATCTGCGTGGTCAAAGGATGAAGCAACAGGCCAGTATTATCTGCATCTTTTTTCACCATGGCAGCCGGATTTGAACTGGGACAATCCTGCGCTTCGCAATGAAGTTTACGATATGATGCGTTTCTGGCTGGATAAGGGCATTGACGGTTTCCGGCTGGATGCCATAAGTTTTATTTCCAAGCCGGAAAAATTCACTGACGGCAATGTAAAGCAAATCATTCCAAACGGCCCCAGGATTCATGAGTATTTGCAGGAAATGCGGCAGGAGGTATTGTCAAAATATGACATTATGACTGTCGGAGAGACCGGCGGAGTAACTGTTGACGAAGCTGTGCAATACGCAAACAAAGACGGCACTGAACTGGATATGGTGTTCCAGTTCGAAACAGTTGAGCTGGACGGCGGCGAAACATTCAAATGGAATGATCGTAAAATTATTTTAACAGAATTGAAAGAAGTTCTTTCCCGCTGGCAAAACAAGCTTCATGACCGTGCATGGAACAGCCTGTACTGGTGCAATCACGATCAGCCGCGCATTGTTTCGCGGCTTGGCTGCGAGGGAAATCTGCCCGGTGATGCCGGGCTTCGGGAGAAGTCCGCCAAGATGCTCGCAACATGCCTGCACTTTTTGCAGGGTACGCCGTATATTTATCAGGGCGAAGAGCTTGGCATGACCAACACTCCTTTTTCTGATATCAGCGAGTACCGTGATTTGGAATGCATCAATGCATATAATACGCTTGTTCTGGAAGAAAAACTCATTTCAAAAGAAGACATGCTAAGGTTTATGGGTTTGAAAAGCCGCGACACCTCGCGTACGCCCATGCACTGGAATAACAGGCAAAATGCCGGTTTTATGCCGGAAAACACGGTCTCGCCTGCAACGGAACCATGGATAAAAATAAACCAAAACTACACGGAAATCAATGCGGAAGAGCAAATGCGGCGGCCGGGTTCAGTTTTTAGCTATTATCAGGAATTAATTAAACTTCGCAAAACGATGGATATAATAACCAACGGTAATTTTGAATTATTGCTGCCCGATCATTCAGATCTCTTTGTTTACACAAGAAAACTGCATCAAAAAAAATTGCTGGTAGTTTGTAATTTTATTTCTGAAGAAAGAATCTTTGTAATGCTGGAAGGCTTTAACGGCAAAGATGTTCTTATAACGAATGAAGATGCCAGCAGATCATATACAACTGTAGTTGATTCTCAAGGATACAAACAAAGACCCAGTGTGGTTTTAGGGCCTTACGGGGCAGTTGTCTACCAAAGCTAGTCAGGAACATTTTAAATTTACTTATCAGGCAAGATATTTTTTTAAGACAGCTATAACTGCGTCAAAATCCAAAGGCTTTCCGATGTGGTCGTTCATGCCAACTTCCAGACTGCGCTCCACATCTTTCTTAAAAACATTTGCGGTCATTGCAATAATGGGAATTTGCTTATGCGAATTCCCATTATTGCAATGTTCTGATTCAAACGCGCGGATGAGCTTAACTGTTTCATAACCGTCAAGGCCCGGCATATGTATATCCATAAAAATCAGATCGTAATTATCAGGATTGTCACAGAACAAATCATAGGCTTTATGTCCATCTTCGGCTTCGGTAATAATAATGCCAAAAGGTTCAAGAACGGAAATAACAATTTCACGGTTTATCTCGACATCCTCAGCAAGAAGTATTCGTTTACCGGTAAAATCGGGCTCGCCGGAAACTTCTTCGTGTTTTTCTTCGAATACTGCGCCCGGAACGGCAGGAATTTCAGCCTTGATTGTAAAAATAAATTTTGAGCCCTTGTATTCTTCAGATTCAACGTGAATTTCACCTTGCATCAACTCCACAATTTTTTTGGAAATTGAAAGACCAAGGCCTGTGCCTCCGTATTTCCGGGAGATGTTTGAATCCGCCTGAACAAAAGAAGAAAAAAGTTTTTCCTGCTGCTCCTTTGGGATTCCAATTCCGTTATCAGCAATGGTGATTTCCAGAATACAGAAATTGTCCGCAGCTGCTTCACTGTTCTGGTTTCCGGTATCCTGTCTGCGGGCAGACAGCGTTATTTCTCCCGCGTCCGGGGTGAACTTTATGGCATTGCCTATCAGGTTTGTGATGACCTGGGCAAGACGCTGTTCATCTGTAATGATCCTTTTCGGAACAGACGGATCATGGTTGATTGTCAGCTTCTGTTTCTTTTCTCCCAGACGGAACTCAAAAACATTGGCTATCTTTTCCACCATCAAAATAAAATCAAATTCCGTATTTGAAAGCTCTAATTTATTTTCTTCGATTTTTGACATATCAAGAATATCATTGATGATTCCCAGCAGATACACCGAGGCGTTTTCAATCTTGTCCAGACAGTAATCTTTGCGTTTTGAATCATTTGTATCACGCGCAATTGTGGTCATACCGATTATTGCATTAAGCGGCGTACGAATTTCATGGCTCATATTTGCCAAGAAGTTGGATTTTGCGCGGTTTGCCTGTTCTGTGCGTTCCTTGGCCTCCATGATATCTGTCATGTCATGGAAAAGTATAAACGCACCCTGAAAAATATCATGTTTGTCATACATTGGAGTAAAATGAATTTCAAAATGGCGAAAATTCCCGTCATTGTTAAAATCCATTGTCCGCTCAAAAACAATGGACTTTCTGTTCTCCCTGGCGTTACGGAAAAAAGTAATAAGTTCGCTAAGTTTTTCCGGCGGCATAAAACGGGAAAAAACATCCCTGTAACTTCTTTTTTGGATTTCTTCAAATGATTTTATCCCGGCTTTTTCCAAAAAAATTTTTGCGCAATAAACAAGCCGAATATCTTTATCCAGCAGCATAATTATATCCGGGCTGTCGTGAAAGACCATCTTTAAATAGTTGTCTTGCTGTTCCAGCCAGCGTTCCTTGATTGTTCGTACATATTCATACACCGAAGCAAGGACAAGCACCAAAAAATAAACTCCGCAGACAAGGAGCGCTTCCGAATTGCTATAGGTAAACCTTGTGATATTATTTGAGAAAGTTCCAAAAATGGTAACAAAGAAAAGAAGCAGAGCAGGCAACAGTCCGGCGCGAAGCCCAAGCGTATAGATGGATATCAACGGATAAGAATAAATCCATAATACGTCAAGACCGCGCAGTTCATGTTTGGCAAAAATTGTAAGTGCGCAAAAGCCGCCAAAAATTGTGGCAAGAATCAATCCGCCTGCCAAAAATGGCAATTCGGTGCGCAGCAGGAAAAGATTTATAAATATCAAAAGTCCCATGATAAACTGAATCAATCCCATATCAATATTGCCGCTCTGCATATCGGAAACGCCGAGGCTCAGGATAATAACAGAAGCAATGGCATAAATGATATTGAGGACAATAAGGCGCAGCATGGCATCCATGTTTGTTTCACTCTGAAAAGATTTATACTTGCCGCTGGTTAATAAAGAGACTGAAACATCCTTAATTTTTTTCATGGTTTCATGCCGTCTCCGGTTTATCTTTTTCCAGAAGCTTTTTCCCGCAGGAAACCGCAACAATAACACCCAGGGTTAAAAGCAGAACAGCGATGCCCAGCTGGATACCGTCAACCCGGGGAATAAAACTTCCATTCAGGAAAAGCAGGATTTTATTTTTTATGCTGATTACAAGAGAAGTGTACGTAACAGCCAGCATAATAATTGTGGGAATAATTAACATAAAAATGAAGTGTTTAGTTTTTTTAAAAAACAGTGTACAGGCAATCAGTGTCAGTGCAGCAAGAAGCTGATTGGCCGCGCCGAATAATGCCCAGATAGTCTGATAACCCATTTTTGCCAACAAGTAAGCCGGCAGTAGCACAAGGACAGAAGCAAATATCTTGCTTTTAAATACCCTTATAATGAGATTGTTTTTCGCCGTATCATCATTTTCAATGGAAAAAAGTTCCTGAAATGCAAAACGCCCAAGACGCGCAACTGTATCAAGTGTTGTAAGAACAAAAGAAGAGACAGCCAATGAAACAATCGTGTAGGAAATCTGCAAGGGAAGTCCAATCTGATTCAGGAAGCCGGACACTGCAGTCGCGAAAATTTGCGGCGGAGTGCCTTGCGGCATCTTCCCGTTAACAGCCAGAGAACCAACTGCAATAAGGGCAAGGACAGCAACCAGAGTTTCAAGAAGCATGGCGCCGTAGGAAATCGGCAGCATATATTTTTCGTTGTTTATTTGTTTGGCTGCCGCGCCCGTTGCTACCAGAGAATGAAAACCCGATATCGCGCCGCAGGCAATTGTGATAAAAAGAGCGGGAAAAAGGAAATTGCCGTTTACATTGAATCCGGTAAATGCAGGCAGACTAATTACAGGAGAAGTAAAAACTATTCCGATAAAAGCCGCAAACACCATAAAGATTAAAAGAAAAGCGCTGAGGTAATTCCGCGGCTGTGATAACAACCAGACAGGGACGACCGACGCAATTAAAATGTAAAGAAAAATCAGATAGAGCCATGTGTTTTTTTCCAAAAAAACCGGGAAGAAAATTCCGAGAACAATACAGACAATAAGCAGATCAATCGCGATTATACCGCTGGCCAAATCCGAAGACTTGCGTTTGCGGATTAAAAATCCGAGAAAAATCGCAGCCAGAATAAAAAAGCTTGAAGTAGCAGCTACCGAAGCGTGGGTTTTACCAGATAAACCCGCAGCGCTCATGCCGTCAAAAGTTCCTGCCACAATGTCCGCAAACGCGCCGGCAATAAGAATTGAAAAAAGCCAGACAAAAATGAGAAACAGCCTTTTCCCTGTTTTCCCCACATATAATTCAATTATATAGCCAATGGACTTGCCTTTGTTTCTGACCGATGTGTAAAGCGCGGCGAAATCGTGAACGGCGCCCAAAAAGACGCTTCCAAAGAGAAGCCACAATAAAACCGGAAGCCAGCCGAACATCGCGGCAATAATTGGCCCTGTAATCGGCCCTGCTCCGGCAATGGATGCAAATTCATGGCCGAATACAACCGCAGGAGTAGTTGGGACATAATCCTTTCCGTCTTCGTATTCAACTGCCGGGGTTTTTCTCTTTACATCAATTCCCCATTTTCGCGCCAAAAACCTGCCGTAAAGAAGATAAGCAAGAGAAAGCACAACAATAGAGATAATCAGCAACAGTAAACCATTCATTATATTCTGATTATAACCGCAAATTTATGATTTTATCTAGCATTAAGAGTTTTTTTGACGAATCCAATGTTTGTACTATTAATTCTTTAAAGTTGACAGAACTCAACCTAGACCATACACTTTATAAGTATGAATATATCTACCTATACAGTTAAACCAAAATTACCTGCGGTGCTTAAACCGCTTGAAGAGATAGCCAGAAATCTCTGGTTGTCCTGGAATTATGACGCAGTTCAGCTTTTCATCAGGCTGGATTATGACTCATGGCTTCAGTCGAAACAAAGCCCGGTACGGACGCTTGGCATGGTAAGCCAGGAACGGCTTACGCAGGCTGCAAAAGATGATTCCTATCTTGCTGCGCTCAAAGAAGTTTATGACAGGTTCCAGCGATACAAAAAAAATGAGACATGGTACCGCGGCAGCCACAAGGATGTTGTAGCATATTTCTCAATGGAATATGGAATGGACGCATCTCTGCCCATATATTCAGGCGGCCTTGGAATTCTTTCCGGGGATCACATGAAAACTTCTTCGGATATGGGGCTGCCCCTTGTTGGAATTGGGCTTCTGTACAGACAGGGATATTTCAAGCAGATGCTGAATGCCGATGGATTCCAGCAGGAAAGTTATCCGGAAAATGACTGGTATAATATGCCGGTCGAAAAAAAACTTGGTAAAGACGGCCAACCCTTAAAAATATCGGTAGATTTGGCAGGACATCAGGCTGTAGCGCAAATTTGGGAAGTAAAAGTAGGCCGCTCTTCACTTTATTTGCTGGATACAAACATTGAAGAAAATACTCCGGATATTCGTAATGTAACTGCCGCTCTTTACGGCGGGGACAAAGAAACCAGAATGCAGCAGGAAGTCCTTCTTGGTATCGGAGGAATCCGGGCTTTACGCGCTTTGGGGATTAACCCGGCCGCCACCCACATGAACGAAGGACATGCGGCTTTCCTTGGGCTTGAGCGGGCCCGGGAAATAATGGCTGAAAAAGGTTTCACTTTTGAAGAAGCGCGGGAAGTTGTTTGGCCTACCAATATCTTTACAACTCATACTCCGGTTCCGGCAGGGAACGAACGTTTTGATATTCCAATGATGGAAAAATATTTCCGCAACTGGACGCAGGTTCTTGGTATTTCATGGAAAGATTTTCTGGCTCTTGGCAGGATTTATCCGAACGATGAACGCGAAACATTCTGTTTAACGGTTCTTGCGATTAAAATGGCGGCTTATGCCAACGGTGTTGCAAAACTTCACGGTGTAGTTTCACGCGAAATGTGGAAAGGCCTCTGGCCCGGCCTGCCCATAAATGAAGTTCCAATCGGACATGTTACCAACGGTGTTCATCCCAGAACATGGATTTCTTCCGGTTTGCTGGACCTTCTTGACCGGTATTTCGGTCCTCATTTTGAAGACAAACCCACAGATCTCCCGATTTGGGAGCGTATGGATCGTATATCAGACGAGGAACTATGGCGTACCCACGAGCGCCGCCGTGAGCGGCTGGTTGCTTTTGTCCGCGAACGTATTCGTGAACAGTACAAACGGACGGGCGCTGTTGAACGCCGCATCCGTCAGGCGGAAGATGCTCTTTCTCCCTATGCTTTAACGATTTGTTTTGCCCGCCGGTTCGCTACCTATAAACGCGGCAACTTGCTTCTCAGGGACCCTGAACGTCTTCTGCGGCTGGTAAGAGACAATGACAGACCCATACAATTGATTTTTGCCGGCAAGGCGCATCCGCATGATATGCCGGGCAAAGAATTGATTCGCGAGATAATTCACTTTGCTGATAAATACGATGTTTCAAGCAGGATAGTATTTGTAGAAAACTACGATATTAACGTTGCGAAATATTTAACTTCCGGCGGTGATGTGTGGCTCAATACTCCGCGCCGCCCCATGGAAGCATCCGGCACAAGCGGAATGAAAGCCGCAATGAACGGCGTGCTTAATTGCTCCATTCTGGACGGCTGGTGGGACGAAGCATATTGCCCCGAAGTTGGCTGGGCTATCGGTCAGGGAGAACAGTATATCGATGAAAAACTTCAGGATGATATTGAAAGCAAGGCGCTTTATGATCTTCTGGAGAGGGATATTATTCCATTGTTTTATCAAAGAGGCCGTGACGGTCTGCCCCGCGAATGGATAAAACGAATGAAGGACTGCATGACACAGATTGGGCAGTCAATGTCAAGCCACCGGATGCTGATGGATTATTCCAATCAATTTTACTTCCCTGCGCTCAAGAATTACCGCCGTTTCAGCAAGGATGATTATACAGAAGCCAAATCCCTTGCCGCGTATTTCGGCAAGCTGCAGCAATCGTGGAACAGCCTGAAAATTGTCAAGCTGGAGTCAAATTCCAAGCCGGTAATGCAGCGCGGCGATCTGCTTACAGTTACGGCTTACACGGATCTTGGCAGCCTTTTGCCTGCCGATCTTTATGTTGAGCTTTGCTACGGTACTGTTTCAAACCAGACAAATGAATTTACCGACGCAAGAAAAGCGGAAATGAAATGGCTAAAAAACGAAGGTAATCTTAACCTGTTTCAGGTTCGGGTAGAATGTGTTGATACAGGCATGCAGGGGCACACGGTACGCATTATGCCCAAACACGAAGCGTTAATCCATCCCTACCGCTGCGGCTTCATAAAATGGGCGTAAGGTAGAAGGTAGCAAACGGCAGTTTCCTTGAAAACCTGCCAAAATTAAAACAAGGTGTCTTTTTATGTCAAACGCTCAACCTTCCTCTTTTAAACATCTTGATGTTGTTGCGTCCTTTTTTGTAATGACACTCATTGTCAGCAACATCGCTTCATCGGCAAAAATCGTTGATCTGGGGTTTTCTCTTTTTTCCATCAATTTTGCTTTTGACGGCGGCACGCTTTTGTTTCCATTTGCTTATGTACTTGGCGACGTGCTGACAGAAGTTTACGGTTTTAAAACAGCCAGAAAAGTTATCTGGACAGGTTTTGCGGCACTCGCCTTTTGCGCGCTTGTTTTTTTTGTACTTGGATTATTGCCGCCGGAAACAAACTGGGAAGCCGAAAC